>JAZRBX010000270.1:0-6162 GCA_045635285.1 Victivallaceae bacterium | reverse complement strand
AATATCCTGATTTGTCCGATGAAATACTGTTTGCGAATGATCGTATTCTTGATACACTTGACGGAACTTGCAGAAATTTGAACGCTTTGAAAAAAATTCCGTTCAAAGAACTTTTGCAGAATTATGTCGGATATGAAATTTTATATTCTCTCAATCGTGATTATCCTGAAAAATATCTCACTCCCGGCGGATCAAATTTCAAAATACGTTATGAAGCACAGGATGCTGTTCTTGCCGTGCCGATTGCGGAAATGTACGGGACTTCGGTGCATCCCTGTTGCGGCAGAAACAGTTTTCCTTTGAAAATCGAATTGCTTTCTCCCGCCATGCGGGTAGTTCAGATAACCAGAGATTTGCCGTCTTTCTGGCACAACAACTGGGAATATGTCAAAAAAGAGATGAAACAGCGTTACATCAAACATTTCTGGCCCGATGATCCGGCCAATGCGCTTCCGGGCAAATCGATCCGCAAGAAATAATGAGCTTATAATTTGATATAATGTTTTCCTTTGGCAGTTTTTTTGAATTTAACTGCTGACCAGAAGAGCATTAAATATATCGGAATATTCAAAACATAGAATATATGCAGCGTCGAATTCAATGTGCCGTTGCCCATTTTATTGGCGATGGTGTAGAGCAATGATGCCAGCAGCAGACCGCAGAATTGTCCGAGATTGCTGCTCATACTGTACGCCGCAACTGCCGCATTGAGCCATGATTTGTCGGCAAGTTTGCTTGAGCCTGCGATTTCAACTTGCG
Source organism: Victivallaceae bacterium (assembly GCA_045635285.1). Lineage (GTDB taxonomy): Bacteria > Verrucomicrobiota > Lentisphaeria > Victivallales > Victivallaceae > RGIG5270. The sequence continues at coordinate 5,403 of JAZRBX010000270.1, read as the reverse complement.
CGATCATGCTTGCAAAAAGCGAACCTCCGCCATCCCATGTCAGCAGCGCAAATATCGGCAGTATCCACAAACTCTGCCACGCTCCACAGAAAAGAATAATTCCTGCCAACATGCCCGAACTCAAAACCAGAATGATTTTTTCATAGCCGAACCGGTCCATAATTTTGCCTCCTGACGGCAGAGTTATATTCGTCAGAGCCGCCATTATCATACTTATTATGACCAGAGTTGTCATGCTGAACTGCATGATTTCAAGGAAGTAAATCGTCAGATATGCCGAGCCGAGTCCGTTTATGGCACGCTGAAGAAAAGTTATTATCAGCAGCAGTCGGAAGCGTTGATCTATGTAGGGTTGAAGCATGGACCCCTGAATTTTCTTTGAGGAATTTTCGGTTTTATTTTCTTTGTTTTTGGAAATTTTGACTTTTTTCATTACATAGACAGCGGGGATTTCAAACGCAATAGTGAAAAGCTGGAGCAGACCGAACGCCAGAAAAAACGCATTGTCGCTGAAATTTTCAAATCTGTCAAGTATCAACGCTATCGGCAGAGCAAGCAGTGTCGCTGGTATGGACAGAAGCATATTCATAGTGAAAACATGATAATTGTAATCCGCCATAGGAATAACTTTGCGGTAAATCTGCATAAGAGAATTATTCGCAAAAACTGCCGAAACCATGCCGAGCGGCAGAAGTATCACACACCAGATGGTCAGAATTTTTGTGTCGTCAGTCATCATGGCGATAAAAGGCAGAAGACTTGGAAAAATTCCGCGGAGGATATAACTTACAAGGCAGACTTTCACTTCATTGCCGACTCTCTGCAGTATCGGAGTGGCGATTTGATATGCGATGGCAGGCAGGAGAAAAATCACGCTTTTGATCGTACCGAAAAGTCCGAGGTCAATATTCATACGCAGCAGCAGACGGTCGATAAAGGTGAAACTTGAAACTACTGTCAGCGAGAAACTTATGAATGCATTATAGTAATACAGATAACGTACTGACGGAGAAACAGTATTGATTTTGCTCATGATAATTTTTATCCTTGTACAAATTTATGTGTATTGCTGGGTGAATACCCATAGAATTTGTGGTAGACATTGCTGAAATAAAAAGCGTTACTCCAACCTGTCAGACGGGCGACATCCGCAACCAGATAATGCCCGCCGAGCAGCAGTTCCTGAGCGTGCCGCATGCGGATGCGGATCAATTCCTGCTGAATTGAGCAGTTGTATTTTTCCTTGAATTTTTTATTGAGATACTGTTGAGTATATCCGGTATGTTCTGCAATTTCGCTGATACTCAAATCGCAATGAAAATAGTGCCGTTCAAGATAATCGGCAACTTTCTGCACAATATCGACCTGCGAATAGGTGCGGATTTGGTATGAAAGTTCATTTTTAAGCAGGCTGAAAATTGATTTTGCAAGCTCTGTACGGCATGTTTTTTCGCTTTCGGGGAGGGCGATGCAGGCGGCGAAAAGGGCTTCAAAATCGGTACTTTTGTCATCGAGGTAAACGGTGATGGGAAATTTACTGCCCCAGCCGCTTAATTCTATCTCGTTGCCGTTCAGCAGGATGCCGCCTTTGAATTCTGCATTGTAACTTGATGAATGGACGGTACGCGGTGGTACCAATTCGACATGGTCAGTGAAAAACTTTACCTCCCATTCCACATGGATGTGCGGAGAGTCTCCGGAAACCGGCACATTCGGTGCCTGTTTTATTTCGCACGGTGAATTACTCAAAGTTTCAAGTTTTTCGAGAAAAGTGTCAAGCACGGTATGTTTCCCCTTTTTGTTTGTTGCATTTTACATAAGATAATACAAAAAATGCACTTTTTCAAACTTCAAACAATACAAATTATGAAATGAGAGATATGTTTTTTGAATGTCGGCTGTTTGTCGGTTATATACTTTCAGTATTTTGAAATTAATTTTCATTTTGAATATTAATGCTGTGCTGCCGGGCGACGATTTACGGTGCTTGGATCACAGTAATCTTTTCAATGAGTTCATGTCGGGTGATTTTGCCGTTCGGCCAGGTTATTTCAACTGTCGGCAGTCTGCATTTGTCCGGCAATGCGAAATGTAATGCAGGGTCGTTTTGTTGAGCCAAAGCTCCTGACGGGGCGTTGTTGATTCTGGTTTGTGTTTTGCCGCCGCATGTCATGCGGACAACGGCGCCGGCGGCAGTCTGATGCGGAGATGATCGCAAAATAACTTTGCGGAAGTTACTGTATTTTATATTTTCTCCGGTGCAGTTTTGCAGGATGACGGTTTGATGCGGCATATCAACAGCGCGTCTTCCGCAGCTTGCGAGGTCTGTTTTGCCATCCATATCTATATCTGCCCATGCTCCGCAATAGTTATCAATCAGCGGGAACGGCAATGCACTATCGGCACAATCGCTGAATTTTTTCCCGTGGTGATTGAGAAAAATTTTAGCTTTTGCGTAATCTTTATTATAAATTTGCGGGACAAAAACATCTTCAAAAGTGTCATTGTTTATATCTGATGCTGTCGCACCTGCCCAGAGTTCATCTCCTTTGAAAACTCCGTTGCCGCCGATAGGCATTGTCGGCAAATCAAGTTGTTTTCGCCAATCTTTGAAATAACCCCGCATGTTGCGGTAAATGGCAGAATCATCGCAATAATAACCTCTGTAATCCATTGCTCCTGTTTGCCATTTTGAAGGGCCGACATATTTGTGTACCAGATTGGAAACCCAGATGTCGAGATTGCCGTCATTGTCAAAATCAAAAAGCATGGCGGCGATGGAATGTCCGTAGCGGTAGCCTGTTTTTTTGCCGTCAGGCATAGTAAACATCTCGCGGTCATATACGCCTTGAATATTGTATTTTTCTGCTTCTTCGGTAAAATTCAAATTGCCGTGATTTTTGAAAAACATATTTTCCTGCAATCGGTAATTCGCAAGATAAATATCCTGTCTGCCGTCATCATCTGCATCAAATATCAGCAATCCTCTGGTGTATTTCAAACAGTCAAGTCCTTTTTCTGCGGCGATGTTGCGGAATTTTCTGCCGTTTTCATTCAGCCAGAGTTCCATTTTGTGATATTTGGGATTTCCGTCGTTCCAGTATTCAAGTTGTCCGATGACAATATCGGCGAACCCGTTGTTGTCCAAATCCCCGACTGCGATTGAGATACCTTCCTTTTTCGGCGCAAAATTGCATTGTTCCGCCATTTCCGTAAAAGTGCAGTCATGATTGTTGCGAAGCAGATTTCCTCCGGTCGTAACAATGTCGGTCCACCCGTCATTGTCATAGTCGAATGCAAACGCTCTGCCGCCTTTGAGACCGGTATTGCTTATTTCGGTAAATGAGATTTTGCCGTTGCTGCTGTTATTGCGGAAGAGTCGTCTGCCGTCAAGCAGAATATCAGGCATATTGTCATTGTCTATATCGAGAAAATTGACAGATTCGATCCTGTCGGACGGAATAGTTGTTTTTACTTCTCTGAAAACTGCACTTTCCACACTCAAATCTGTATCAACATGGAGACAGCCGCAAAATAAGCAACACAAAAAAACGGCGGATAAAATATTTTTCATAAGAATTTTTCTTTGATATCATTACACCAGTCAAGATAGGCGGGGCGGAAATATTTATCGCCTTCTGCGTCCAGAATCGCAAGTACCTCATCGACAAAAGTTTTTGTGCGTATGCTTATAAGATATGTATCGCCGAGCGAGGTCCTTTTGATAAAGCCATCGCGTTCCAGACGCTCCTGCATGGGGAGCATGTCAATATTGCTCCAGAATGTGTAGCGGCACATATAATGCAGTTTTTTGCGTAATTCAAAGCGTTTTTCTTCGGGCAGAAGTTCGAGCATTTTGATAATACATTTGGCTTCAACGACATGTTTCATGGTGCAGACATTCATATTGCACCCGATAAATGCGTAAAGAGCATCGTGTTCATAAAATTTGCTCCATGGTGATTTTTCTGAAAAGGCAGTTTCGCACCAGGGGTCGGGCAGAAGTTTGCCGCTGCCGTGTTCACAGGTAAGATATTCCGCTTGTGCTCCTATCGCACTTACGGAGTGGCTGAAATGATTGCTCCGCAATGAGCGTTCATCCTGACGCATGGCTTCTGCGACAGCACCGTTGTAAGCGGGAGATTTTTTGAGGTCAAAAGTTTCCGGAGTTTTTTCCTGGCTTCCGTCGAAGTACAAAGTGGGGACAACGACAGTTCCGTTTTTTCCTGCGGCATCCAAAGCTCCGTTGATTACGGTTACTGCGCCTCCTGCGACGTGGCCCATACTTTTGAGTGAGCTGTGAAAAACGATAATATCACCATCTTTTGCGCCGACTTTTCTGAAAGCATCGGCAATATCTTTCTGATAAACTTCTGTCATAAAATACCTTCCTGAATTTTTTATAAGATAAGATAGCATTTTTTGTGGCAAATTACAAAAAAAATTGTTGATTTGCCGCGATAAAAATTTGAAAAAAATTGTAAGCAGGGTATATTAATTTAAAAATTGCTATATAAAAGGAGAATAAAAAATGATACCCAGTGACCATTTCGTGCGTTTTTACAATGAAGTTTTCAAATTTCTTGATGAAAGAAATGAACTTGAAGCATACTACAAAGAGATAAGCCGCCATCAGGAACTTCATTGTTATGACTGTTTTATGGCAAAAGGCCTTGAGGGGATGGAGGAATACTGGGGACATATCCGTCATGAAGAAAACTGCAACGGTTATTCATATATCAAAGATGATGTGCGTTATTCTCATATGCAGGTTTGTCCGAGTCTGACTAAAGTTCTTGACAATGATGCAGAACCCTGTAAAAAATATTGTAATCATTGTTACGGCTGGGTCGGTCCTCTGATGACCAAGTGCGGATTTTATTATATTGACACAGTTATTGCACAGGATCTTCCTGAATGCCGTTCATTCCAGACAGAGTTCAAGGACAAAGCGGAACAGATCGTGCGTGATCTTATCGCTGAAGGGCATAATCCTGATTTGATTTTTTCAAATATTGCAGATTTTGAAGAAGTTGAAGCAAATAAAAAATACCGCCACAGCCTGCTGAAAAAATAATTTTTCTGAATTTTTTCCCATTTTCGAACTTGACATATGCCAAAAATTGAGCCATAATAAGTTTAGAAACTGGCGATGTGCCCCCCTTGAGTGGGGGGCTTGAACACATCCGCCAGTTTTTCTTTTATTTCGACCTCGTGCAAGTAAAACCCCTATCGTTTCTCGCCTTGCTTTACAACGACCTCCTCTATGTAAGGAATTCCGTCAATCTCCTGCAGCGGAGAATTTCGGGAGATTTTATTTTATATTATCTTTGGCTGTATTGATTGAGGCAATCAATGTAATGCGTAATTACCTGCATGATGACTTCAAGCGGTCATATTCAG
>JAZRBX010000269.1:0-2185 GCA_045635285.1 Victivallaceae bacterium | reverse complement strand
GGCACGCAGCAGGTCGAGACGCTCAAACCGTTTCATAACGTTGCCTTTTGTACGCATTTTGCCGCCCACGCGGAGACTTGAATGTTGTGACATAATACACCTCTATATTTTATTTTGATTATATTTAAATTTGTCAGTTATATAATATTACACTTTTTTCGTATTTTTCAAGTGGAAATTCAAAAAAAATGATGTATTTTATGACATTATGATGAAAAAAGTGATAATTTGGCTGATTTTACTTTTATATGCATTTCAGAGTGCTGCTGTTGATTTGCGTTTGTGGGCGACAACTGATGTGCATGGAGCGATTTTGTCTGAAAACGGAGGTCTGGCAAGGATTTTGAGCTTGCTTGAAGAGAAACGTTCCGGGGATGATATACTTATTGACGCCGGTGATCTTTATCAGGGGAGTTATGCGGCGGCTGAAACACGCGGCAGCATAGTTGTAAATGCTTTTAACTTAATAAATTATGATGTTTTCGTTCCCGGTAATCATGATTTTGAATTCGGCAGTGCCGTTCTGCGTGAAAATTTACAGAATATCAATGCTGCGATACTCTGCTGCAACTGGCGTTTCAGAGATCCTTTGAAGAATATGAAGCCGTACAAAATTTTTGAACGGAACAATGTCCGTATCGGCATTGTCGGTGTGGGTGAGAAAGAGAGCCGCTGCCGCATAATGGCGGATGATTCTCTGCTTTTTGCTGATGAAGCAAAATCAATAGCGTCGGCTCTGGCGGCATTGCGCAGGGAGAAAGTTGATGTTATTGTGCTTGTGCGGCATGGCGGAATATATTTTTCGGGCGGCACATTGTATTCGCTTCTGAAAATTTTTCCTGAAATAGATATTGTTATCGGCGGACATTCACATCAAACGGAAATCGGCAGGAATATTGCAGGTGCATATTATGTTCAAAGCGGTGCTTACGGCAACGGGGTAAGTGAAATCACCATTGATTTTGATGAAAAGAATCGCAGAATAAGGCGGATAAGTTCACTCTATCATGAAGTCGGCGACTGTGAGCCGTCTGACAAAATGTCCGCTGTGATACAGCAGGAAAAGAGAATCAAAAGTATCGCATACCGCAAACTTCCGTGGAAAATTCCGTCAGATCTGAAAGATGTCAGTAAACTTAAAAATTATCTCATAAAACAATGTCTTGCCGAATGCGGACAGTCCGACGCTGATATTCTGCTTGGCAATGCTGATTCTTTTAAGTGGAACGGCGTTTTGAACCGTTATGCGATTTACCGCATGTTTCCTTATGACGACAGGATAGTTACGCTTTATGTAACGGAGAAAGAGTATGAAACAATACTTGAAGAATGCAGAAAATACAGCAAAAAATATAAAGTGCCGCTCATTGCGGAAAGACATGACAAAAGTAAAAAATATTTTCTTTTGCGGACAAGTGCGTTTGTTTTGAGCGGCGGCGGCCGCAATTTTCCGTTGAGCCGCAATATTGCAGAGCAGAAGAAAAACGGAATAAAAGAATATCCGTCGTTGCGGCAGTTGATCACAGAGTATTTAGCCGGGTCAAAAACAGAATGATTTATTCTTCGCCCATGATTTTGTAAGAGGGGGCATCGATGATGAAATCGACATCTTTTACCGCTTCTGTACCGCCGGTTACGAAAACTTTGCCGTCGTCTCCTTTGGCCAGAGAGGGGGCGGTCCTGGTGATTTTGTAATATTTGTTATCATCGAGCAATGCACCGCTGATGTCGACTTTGTAATATTTGTAGATTTTCGGATTTACTTTGGCAAGGATGTGCAATGTGCCTGTCATGTCCACCAGGCATGAGGGCAAAGTACCGCCGATAACCGGACCGATACGGAAGACCTGGAAAAATTTACTTTTGTTTTCGAGGGTGCAATAGTAATACTGTCCTGTAGCAGTGTTGAGTTTTCTGATGCTGTAAGTTCTTGATGAGTCGTGAGAAATAACTTTTCCGTCGCTGAATTTTCCGTCGGGGACACCGACGGTTCTGGTCCAAACTGCAACGCCGGGAACAATATCGATACGGACATTGTTGCTTTTGAATGTTTCTTTGAACATCGGGTGCCGGATATACGCATGGATACGGTAAGTTCCTTCATCATGCAGTTGGATATAGTGTGAAAGTTTCAGAACGATATTGCCGACCTGACCGGGGTTTATAACTTTGCCGGTTGTCAGAG
>JAZRBX010000268.1:0-6830 GCA_045635285.1 Victivallaceae bacterium | reverse complement strand
TATATTCAACGGTGCGTCCGTAAGCAAATCCTGCTTTGCGGAGTGCGGCACAAGTTTCAGGAGTGTGAGTACCGTAGGGCCATGCAAAACCGCGGCAGGGTTTTTGAACGATATTTTCAAGAAATTCACGGGCTTGGACTGCGGATTTTATCCATTCATCAACAGGAGTTGCAGCGGCGTTTTCGTGATTAAAGCAATGTGATGCAAGTTCAAAACCGTCATAAACTTCTTTTATATCATTGAGGGAGAGTCTGCCACCGGAAAAACCGCAATGTTTAGAAGCTGTATTTTTGTATTCCAGCCAATACGGATTTTCTCTTTTATCAGACATCATGCCGGGATTGAGGTTAAAAGTAGCTTTTGCGTTATATTTTCGCAGAATTTCGAGCAGACGCAAATCAGTATAAGGAGCGTCGTCCCAGCATTGAATAACTTTGACTTTTGCCATAATAAATCATTCCTTTCAATTTCCTGAAAAGTTTTTCTATGCCTCAAAGATCACCAATCAACCGTTATCTAAGAACGCCATTTTTTTTATCGATCATTTCGGCAACATCGACAAGGCTGCACCATTCGGAGTCGGGATCTTCGGCAATATAGCGTATTTTCATTTCAAACTGTTCATACAATTTATCATATTCAAACATCTCATAGGAGTGTCCCCAGAAATAAAATACTCCAGTCTTTTTCGCATTTTCATAATGGCGGAAGAAAAAAGGATTGAGATAATGGCAATTGCTCGGCAACGCCATGACATCTTTGCATTGCGTAATGTCGGACATGTATTCACAAGTGCGTCCGTAAGCAAATCCTGCTTTGCGGAGTTCCGCACAAGTTTCAGGGGTGTAAACCCCGCAGGGCCATGCAAATCCGCGGCAGGGTTTTTGAACGATATCTTCCAGAAATTCACGGGCATGAACTGCCGTTTTGATCCATTCTTCCGGCAGCAGAGTATCTGCATTTTCATGCATCCAGCAGTGAGAAGCAAGTTCAAAACCGTCGTAGACTTCCCCGATGTCTTTGATTGAAAGCAAACCTCTGGTGTAACCGCAATGAGTATAAGAATTTCTCCTCGGATCTTTGTAAGACAGCCAATCGGGGGCGATTCTTGTTTCTTTCATTAATCCCGGATTCAGGTTGAAAGTTGCCTTGGCGTTATACTTACGCAGAATTTCAACCACACGCAAATCGGAATATGTTGCGTCATCCCAGCATTGAACAACTTTGACTTTTGCCATAATAAATCATTCCTTTCAATTTCAGATATTTGCAAATAATATATTCTGCTGTTATTCTTTTGCAAGGACAAAAGACAAAAAAACGATATTTTTTTCAAACGGAGTTTGACTTTTATTTTTTTATGTGTTATAATCTTTCAAGGTAAGTTTTATCCACCAGATGTCGAAAGGAACTGCTTATGGTATGTTTAAATCACCCCGATCGTGAAGCTGTTTACAAATGCGCGGCATGCGGAAAACCGATTTGCGAAGAATGTGCATGGGAGCAGCAGGGCGATGTTTACTGCTCTGAAAACTGTGCCGAAAAAGGTATCGCTTCCAAAAACCGTTCCGCATATATCATGGATACAACTGTGAAAATGAAAAAGAAATCCCGCAAAAAAGGTTTGATTATTTTCATCATCCTCGTAATAATCGCCGCCGCAGGAACATATTTTTATATGCAGAACAAAGACGCCGTCAACAAAAAAATCAATACACATTTGGAAGTTATCAACGATACAGTTGAAGCCGCAAAAAATTCAGCGGTCAATACCGGAGACAGCGCAGTGCCCAAAGATTCAAAATACCGCCGCCAGCGCAACGAAATCATCGGCAAATAATTTTACAAAACAATAAAAGCTATCCCTGTCAGCGAAAGCAGAACAAAAAACAATGCCCACGGTTTGATTCTCTCTTTGAGTCTGATCGCCGTATAAAGGATGAATGCGGCAATGGAAACGCCTACTGTTATCGGATAACTGATGGAACCTGCATTGTTTTGAACCATTATATCCATTGCGGCAAAAAGCGTTATCGTTGCCAGAAATGAACTCACTGCCAGAATAATCGCTTGAACTGCTGTTCCTTTTTTACGGAAATCAGATTCATGTCTGATAAACATCATAACCGCAGACATGACAATAATGCCGATACAGCATAATCCGATACGGAAAAGCAGGTTGCTGAAACTTATTTCGCCCTCTTTTATGAAATATGAGGGCAAATTGCAGAAGCATTGCGCCATGCCTGCAACAATGTAGGACAAAAATGTGAAAGCTATCCATTTAAATTTATTCTGACCACCGGATTTTTCAGATTGAGAGCGTTTACCGCAAACGCCCATCCCCACCGTCGCAACCGCCATTATAACGATACCGGTCATACGAAGAGGCGAACATGATTCACCGAAAAATATTATCCCCATGAGAAACGGCATGATAAATACACTCTGAATGATCGCCCATGTCAATCCGTTCGGACCGTATTTCATCGCTTTATTCATAAACAGAAAAGTTCCGCTGTTCGCCACGCCGCTCAATATAAGCACGATCACGCTTATCGCCGGAATCTCGATTGGCTCGAAAAAAATCACCGGCAGACTGAAAACAGCCATTATCAATGCACTTACTCCCTGAATAAGTGCAAGACTGAAATTTTTTTGCGCAGTATTGCTCACAATAGAACCGATCGCCACCCAGAGAATACCGGTAAGCACCAGCAAAATCAAACCTGTTGTCATTTATCTTCCTCCATACAAAAAAACATTCTTTATAATATACTGTGTTTTTTTATTTATGCAATTTTTTTACAGTTGATAAATATATTTTTCTGAAATTCTTTGCCCCGGAAAAACATCTCAAAAAAACGCAGACATGATTGATTTATGCTTGTATTGATTGATTTATCCTATTGACATTTCAACAAGATGATTGTATTATAACATATCAATTTCAAAAGAAAGGCTTTTTTATGAGTAATGCAAAACTTATCCGCAGTACCTTTGAAAATTCAGAAGGCATTTTCCGTCTTGCTCCGAACTGGGTTCCCCGCAGTTTTTGTATCCCCGGACGCCGCATCAAACTCCACCCCGATGACTATTATGCTCTCGGCGGTGAAAGAGGCGGCATTGATGAACGCTGGCTCGGCTGCACAACTCCTGCCGACAACGGTCCTCTGACTGGCAAAAATGAAGGTATCAGCCATCTTGTCGCCGATGACGGCACATTGATCCCTCTTACCGAAGCAGTTGAGGAACTCGGTGCAGAACTTATCGGTGAAAGACTGTGGGATAAATATCATTGCTGGCCCGTTTATTCCAAATTTTTTGACAATCTCGGTCCGCTGCCGCACCATATACACCACCGTGAAGAACATGCCGCTCTGGTCGGACAGAGGGGCAAACCTGAATGTTATTATTTCCCGCCGCAGCTCAACAACCACGGCGGACACTTCCCGTTCACTTTTTTCGGATTTGAGCCAGGCACCACCAAAGAACAGGTCAAAGAATGTCTGAAAAATTTTGTCAAAGGCGATAACAAAATCACCAATCTTTCAAAGGCTTACCGTCTCGAACCCGGTACAGGCTGGGATGTTCCTCCGGGTGTACTCCATGCTCCGGGAAGTTTATGCACCTATGAACCTCAGTTTGCCAGCGATGTTTATGCGATGTACCAGAGTCTGGTCGATGATCAAATCGTTTCCGAATCTCTGCTCTGGAAAGATTGTCCGCAGGATAAAATCGGTGATTTTGATTACCTCATCGAAGTCATAGACTGGGACCTCAACGTCGATCCTGAATTCGGCAAAAACCGCTTCATGCGCCCCGTTCCTGCCGAAGATGAAAAATCCATGATCGAAAAAGGCTACATCGACAAATGGATCTGTTACAAAACCGATGCAGTTTCCGCAAAAGAACTTACGATCCTCCCCGGCAAAAGCGTCCTGATCCAAGATGAAGCTGCATACGGTTTGATCATGATGCAGGGACACGGAACTTTGAACGGCATGAAACTGGAAACTCCCGCACTCATCCGTTACGGACAATTGACCAATGACGAATATTTTGTTTCCGAAAAGGCTGCAAAAAAAGGCGTCATGATCATTAATGAATCCGACAGCGATCCGATCGTCATGCTCAAACACTTCGGACCTGCCAATCCGCAATGGGTCCAAAAATTCATGTAATCACAAATTTGCAGGGAAAAAACTTTATCCATAAGTTTTTTCCCTGCTTTTTTAAACGCTCTGTTCCAATTGGAAGAAAACAGCAACACTGTTTCTTCAGGATCTGACTGCCCCCTCATCCTGCAATAAAAAATCAGTCTGCGTTCAGTTCACAATCATAAGAATAAAACTTTCAAAACAAAGACAACTGACCGTCATCTTCTTCTGCAGAGTCTTCTGTTTTCTGCGGCAGATTTTCCAGCGAGGAGAGCCATTCATCAAGTTCTTTCACTGCAATACCGAGTTTTCTTGCCTTGGCAAGTTTAGTACTGTTTTCCTGTAATGATGCACAAACGAGCAGAGAAAGATTTTTATTGACATCATCGACGGCATTCATACCGTTCAAAGCGGCGGCTTCTTCATAATACGAGCGTTTTTCCGGCATTTTTCCGGTAAAACAGACACTTGGTTTTTCAGCGAGTCCTTTAGTCGGAGTTATGGTCAGAATTTTTTTGAGGGAGTCAATAAGTTCTTTTTCTGCAATCAAAGCGGCGGCAAGGGCTTTGGCTCTTTCCGGACCGATCCCCTTTATAGCGGAAAGATTTTCCACATTGAGAGAAAAAAGTTCATCAAGAGTGTACTCTTTGAGAATAAGTTTGGCAATATTAGGTCCGATATGCGGCACATTCAAAGCGGCAAGAAGTTGATAATCAGAAGTTTTTCTGGCACTTTGAATTTCGTTATACAAATTGGCGGCAGAGAGATTCTGGAAGCCCGGCAGTTTCAGAAAATCATCTTTTTTAAGCTCAAAAAGTCCGTCAATGGCACGGATATTGAATTGAGTCATAAGCAGACGCAAAGTCGGTTCTCCGAGTTCTTCAATACCAATATTTCTGACAGCGGCAAGAAGTTTCTGCAAATTTGTTTCCATGCAATCAGGATTGACACAGCAAATTTCCGGTCCCTGCCGCACAAGTAAAGAATCACAGCAGGGACAATGCTCGATCAAAGCACTCTGCCGCAGCAGTCCCGGTTCGGATGAAGCAATATACGGAATAACATCCCCTGCCCTCTCCACAGTAACAGTATCTCCGATTTGAATATCACGATCGATAATATTCTGGATATTGTGCAAAGTTGCGTGACGGATGGTAATGCCGTTGAGTTCGACAGGTTTGATTTCAGCAACGGGAGTCAGACAGTTTTTGCCGAAGCTCCAAACGACATCAATAAGCATACTTTCCTTGCTGGCGTTCTGAAATTTGTAAGCGATTTCGCCCCGCGGATGATGGGCGGTATTACCGAGTTCATCACGGTATTTTCTGTCTGCGATTTTGATAACGATACCGTCCATGGGGTACGGCAGTTTTTCAAAATCTGCAAGCAGCTGCTGCCATTCAGACTCAAGATCTTTAAGCAAAACTTCCTCTGAATGAAGTTCATAATCGACAAAAGAGAGAAAAGCATCACATCTCTGCATGACAAATTCGACCTGCTTGATGTCTTTTTCCTCTTTGAGAGTCATCAGACCGGTCAGAACGTTGCGGGAATTTTTGTATTTAGTGCCGCCTTTGGCCTGAATATTGTTGCGGAAGCGCTCAAAACGGTCGTTCCGCATAAGGATTTCACCTCTGGCACTTCCCTGCAAAGCCCCGGTATAATCCTTTTTTTCAAGTTCGACAAGCACACTTTTGTCAGAGATATTTTCTCCGGTGAAACCGTCGCCTCTGGTCGAAAGGATACCGTTTTCAAAATTTGCGGAAATGCCGTCATATTTCGGCTCAACAAGCAGTAATTCTTCATCGGAACGGGCATGTTTTTTCGCCCATTCAATAACTTCAGCGAGCGAATAAGCCTTGTCCAGAGACAACAGCGGACGGGAATATTCGACTTTACCGATGGCGGAAACATTCGGGGCACCGATTTTATCCAGCAATGGATTTGCGGGGTCCAAAACTTTCAATCTCCGCATAAGTTTGTCATATTCCGTATCTTCGATCTCTCTGCTGCCCATCTCCCAGTAAACTTTATTGTGGTGTTCAATAAGTTTTTCAAGTTCGGCAACAGTGAATTTTTCAAGTTCCTGATCTGTAAAATGCATAAAAAACTCCTATTTTGCTAAATATAATACGAAAATGTTAAAAAGTAAAGTGGAAAAAAACAAAATTTGTGCTAAATTATAGATAATTATTATGCAAACAGCCAAATTCAAAAAAAGAGGTGTTATTATGGCAAAAGAATACAATGTAGCAGTCGCAGGCGCAACCGGCGCCGTCGGCGTGGAAATGATCAAAACTCTCGAAAAACGCAATTTCCCCGTCAAAAATCTGAAACTTCTCGCATCCGCTCGTTCCGCCGGCAAAACTGCCAAATTCAAAGGCACAGATGTCGTTATTGAAGAACTTACCGAAGATTCTTTCAAAGGTGTCGATATTGCCCTTTTCAGCGCAGGCGGAGACATTTCCAAACAGTTCCGCAACGCTGTTGTAAATTCCGGCGCAGTCATGATCGACAACTCCAGCGCATTCCGCATGGATGATGACGTCCCCCTGATCGTTCCCGAAGTCAACGCAGAAGATGTCAAACTTCACAAAGGCGTCATCGCCAACCCCAACTGCACCACCGCGATCATGCTGGTCGCTGTTGCTCCGCTGCATCGCGCCAAAA
>JAZRBX010000267.1:0-1574 GCA_045635285.1 Victivallaceae bacterium | reverse complement strand
CGATCTCGATCGGGAAATAAAACTTCTCCGGCAACAGCTCAACGAAAATATCCGCAAAGATGCACAATTTGAAATGCACAAAAAAACTGCGGAATTTGCTGCAAAAGAAGCCGAAAGCGTGAAAAATATCATCAATTCCGTCGATCCCGACGGCAGTACCGATACCAATAAAATCGTATTGCTGAAACAGGAACGGGAAAATATCATCGCCAAACGCAGTGAAGCCGCTCTCAAAATAAATCTCATCAACAGCAAAATAAATTCTCTCCGCTCCGTCGAAAATTCATACTTGATGCTGAAAAACGAATTCAATAAACACTGCCGCTCATACCTCAAATGGAAAACCGCGTTGAACCTCTGGGAGAAAACTATTCAGACTTTTGAAAAAGAACGCCAGGGCGATGTCATGCAGAGCGCATCAAAATATTTTGCCGCCGTTACCAATAATGCCTATTGCTCCGTACGCAAATCCCTTAACAGCGGGGAACTGCTCGTTTTTGACGGAAAATACGACAAAACTGTGGATATTTTGAGTTCAGGAACCAGAGAACAGCTTTTGTTTGTAATTCGCCTCGCTCTGATTGAATACATAGAAAAAAATTCCGGCGGCAGTCTTACCATGCCGTTGCTTATGGATGATATTTTCGTAAATTATGACTGCGGTCGGGAAAAAGCGGCGTGGCAGCTCCTTAAAGATTTTTCAGCCGATCGTCAGATAATTTTCTGCCGTACAAAAACTGCGGATTTAGCCGATGCGTAAAATAATCCACATTGACATGGATGCTTTTTTCGCCTCCGTAGAACAGAGAAATCATCCCGAATACCGCGGCAGACCGCTCATTGTCGCAGGCTCTCCGGAAAAAAGAGGCGTCGTTTCAACCTGCTCTTACGAAGCAAGAGTTTTCGGAGTTCACTCCGCCATGCCGACGCGAACAGCTATGAATTTATGTCCCCACGGAATATTCATTGAGGGCGACATGCGTACTTACAAAGAGGTATCAGAACAAATTTTCAGCATATTTTACAAATATACACCGCTCGTCGAACCAATGTCAATAGATGAAGCCTTCCTCGATGTTACCGAATCCGTCAATCCCGAAAGATCTGCAACTCTCATCGCTTCACAAATATTGCGTGATATTTTCAATGAAACAGGACTTACCGCCTCTGCCGGAGTATCATACAACAAATTTCTTGCCAAAGTCGCCTCCTCTCTGCGGAAACCTGCCGGGCTTTCTGTCATAAAACCCTCCGGCGCACTCTCCTTCCTCGAAAATCTGCCCATTGAAAAATTCTACGGCATCGGCAAAGTTACAGCAAAAAAACTCCGCAATATGAATATAAAAACCGGCAGGGACCTGAAAGCTTTGGATATTCAAACTCTGATCAGCCACTTCGGCAAAGCAGGAGTTTTTTACTTCAATATCGTCAGAGGCGTAGATGATCGTGAAGTCGAAACCGATTATACCCGCAAATCATACGGCAGAGAAACAACTCTTGCCAAAGATTCTCTCGATCTGCAGCAAATCCGTATCTATATACGCCGTCTGGCTATCAAAGTTGAAAAATATCTC
>JAZRBX010000266.1:0-1974 GCA_045635285.1 Victivallaceae bacterium | reverse complement strand
TCTCTACTAAAAAAATCAAAAAAAATCGCATTTTTTTAAAAAAATCACTTGCATTTTTTCAATATTGTAGTAAATTCATTATTGTAATAATTACAAACCTGTAACAAGACAAAAAAAACAAAACGGGAGAAAAAAAACTCTCTCCAACAAAAAAAGAAAGGATTGGAAAAATGAAAAAAATTGTCTGTACTATTTGCGGTTATGTCCACGAAGGAAACGATGCACCCGAAGCCTGCCCCCAGTGCAAGGCCCCCAAAGCAAAGTTCATCGAAAAAGTTGAATCCGACACCATCGCATGGGCCGATGAACACCGCATCGGCGTTGCCAAAGATGTCGATATGGCCATCGTCGAAGGTCTGCGCGCCAACTTCACCGGCGAATGCACCGAAGTCGGCATGTACCTCGCCATGAGCCGTCAGGCCGATCGTGAAGGTTATCCTGAAGTTGCAGAAGCATACAAACGCATCGCTTTTGAAGAAGCAGAACACGCAGCCAAATTTGCTGAACTCCTCGGCGAATGCGTCGCTCCCTGCACCAAAACCAACCTCGCCGTCCGCGTCGAAGCCGAAGGCGGTGCCTGCGAAGGCAAACTCATGCTCGCCAAACGCGCCAAAGAACTCGGTTTGGATGCCATCCATGACACAGTTCATGAAATGTGCAAAGACGAAGCACGCCACGGCGCAGCTTTCGCAGGATTGTTGAAACGCTATTTTAATAAATAAGCCCCAATCCTTCGGGTGTCAGGTGTTGAATATGGAAATATTTGCACCTGCACCCATTTTTTAATCACTTGAAACGCAGGAGATTCCCATGCAGAATCTGGCAGAAAAATTACGCTCTTATGATATTCGGCCGTCAGTTCATCGTCTGGCGATTTATAATTATCTGGATACCATGCGCAATCATCCGACTGCAGAGATGATATATCAGGCACTTGCTCCTGCAAATCCCACACTCTCCCGCACTACCGTTTACAACACATTGAAACTTTTTGCAGAACACTCTGCAGTTCAGGAAGTTATCATCGAAGACGGAGAAATGCGTTACGATGCGGATATTACTCCCCATGCTCATTTCAAATGTACCAAGTGCGGTGCTGTCCACGATTTCTTTTTTGTTCCCCAAAAATATCTTCCTGAACTTGCCCCCGATTTCCAAATCAACGAGATACACGTCAACTACCGCGGACTCTGCCCCAAGTGTAAATAAAAAGCAATGCGCAGAATGTCGCGACTGCGTTCCGTTAAATCAGTCAATGTCTGTTGAGAATAAAAACTTTTGAGAAAAACAGGTGAAGATCCGTCTTCAATGCGTTACGCCGTGCCAAGTTGCGGAGAGGAAAAGACCTTGCCTCAAAAAGTCTTTTCCACACCGGTTGCGACCTGTATTAAAAACACAGCTTTATTTTTTGCGGTTGAGGAAGTTCAGAACCGCATTGGCTATCGTCAGCGGATGCGGCGGACAGCCGGGGATGTAAAGATCGATTTTATTTTCTTCAAGGAATGAACGGTCAATTTCTTCGGAGTCGGCAAAAACAGCGCCTGAAATTGCACATGCTCCAAGCAGGATAACGATTTTCGGGTCAGGCACAGCATCATAAGTTTCTTTGAGCGCATAAGCCATATTGCGTGAAATCGGTCCTGAAATGATTATGCCGTCAGCATGACGCGGACTTGCGGCAATATCAATACCATAGCGGCCGAGGTCGAAATTCACATTGCCTGTCGCATTAAGTTCAAGTTCACAACCGTTGCAGCCGCCTGCGGAAACACTGCGGAGTTTCAGAGAGCGTCCGAACATTTTTACGATTTCTTTTCTTATTTCAATCGCATCTTTTTTGTAGTCTTCGGGCGTTGTTCCCGGAGCGATCTTCAATTTTTCTCTGTCGGTAGTACCCGTATGATGAAAATTGCAGAAATTTGCCGCGCCTGACGGGCAGTTGCGTACACATTCACCGCAGAATTGGCATTTACC
>JAZRBX010000265.1:0-1773 GCA_045635285.1 Victivallaceae bacterium | reverse complement strand
TGAGGTCGAACCAGATTTCTTCGGGGCGGTCTTTGCAGATATTGGCGATTTCTCGCCAGCAATCGAGGAAGCGTTTGAGGCTGCGGGGATCATCCCAGTAATATTGGGTAGCCTCTTTTGAATCCTGAAAGGCAGGGAAAGGGCAGGGGATATTGTGCAAATCAATACAAACAGTAACGCCTGCGGCTTTTGCATTGTCGAGCCATGTCGGCAGTTCTTTCATCATCCAAGCCCATGCTTCATGGTGAGGAATGCCTTTCTGTTGCGCCCAGAAAAGCGGGACCAGCTGCAAACGTGCCAGATTTGCATTCCAGTCATTGCGGATGGCATTGACGATTTCGGGGGTGAGTTCGCTGACCATGAAGCCGCGTTTGGGGGCATTTGAGGCGAAGGAAGTCAGTGAAAAAGATACAATGATGGCAAAGAGTATATTTTTTAAAGTTTTCATTTTTTCTCCGTAATATCAGTCCAAAGGCAGCATAGTGTTGAAAAAGTTGTGGTCGATGACAGTCAAATCGTAATATTGGGTATTACCGCCGTAATTGGTCATGGCGACAGCACCTTCCTGTGCTTTGAGGTTGTTTTCGGTGAGGTAAATTGTGCCGTTGACTTTGACGGTCAGGTTGTCGCCGCGGCAGTCGATGTCCATGCGGACGGGTTTTCCGGCAAGTTCATCGGGGAGTGAGACTGACTTTTTGTCAACTCCGACGGATGAATTGTTTTTGCCGAGGAAAACATATATCTGTTTGCCGCAGTCGCGGCGGATGAGGAATCCGCCGGTGCCGCCTTCGCCGACCTGCATTGAAGTTGAAATGGCAAAATCTCTGATACCCTCAGTACCGCCGAGGATGACGCAGTTGTTATTTTTTTTGAGTTCAACTTTGTTGGGGGAAACGGCTAAGTCTTCTTTTTTGCCGTAGTGCAGACGCATGCGTCGCTGAATGCGTGCAGGGCGGAAAAAATCTGTACTGATGATAGCGCCTTTAACTGGTTTGAATGCAGATTCTGAAACAGGTTCGATTTTGACATCGCTGAAGCTTACGCCTGCTTGCCATGAGTTGAAAGCAACGCCGCCTGCATCACCTTTTAAATTATCGAAATTGAAGCAGGATTCGCCGTTCAAACGGATATCCATGGAGTTTTTGCGGACAGTGATTTCGAGGGTAACGCCGTCGGGAGAAGCTTTCTTGAAGATTTTTTCTTTGACTTTGGGGGCAACTCCGGTTACGCCGATGTATTTGCCGAGAGGGTCAACGTGGATATAAGCAGGGCTGCCGCTGTTTCTGCGGACTTGAAAACCTGCATGACCGATATTGGAAGTGGGATCTGCGAAGGTCAAACGGGCAGTTATTTTGTAAGCACCGCTCGGGACGGCAGCGGGAGAAACACCGAGTCGAACACCGTTTTTGGGGGCAGGTGAGAGAAT
This sequence comes from Victivallaceae bacterium, assembly GCA_045635285.1. Classification (GTDB taxonomy): domain Bacteria; phylum Verrucomicrobiota; class Lentisphaeria; order Victivallales; family Victivallaceae; genus RGIG5270. The sequence goes on along the minus strand of JAZRBX010000265.1, from coordinate 347 downwards.
GAGTTTGCCGTCGGCAATTTTCCATGAATTGGGTGCTCCGTGTTCAAAAATAATTGATTTTTTAGCTTTTTCGGGAGTGGAGAAATCAATTTTTGCGACTTTGGCAGCGGCAAGTTCTTTATCGCTGACAGGTTCGACGGAAACATTTGAATATTTGACCTGGGTACGGTTGGTGAAAAATGCGGCGGTACCGACGGGGCCTTCAAGTTTTTCTGCAACAAAGCAGAGTTCGCCGTTGATTGAAGCGTAAATGCAGTCGCCTCCGACAATGACTTCAAGATGGTGGGTATTCTGCGGAGAAACTTTGAAACGGCGTTCCATAAGTTTCGGGCCGACTCCGGTCAAAC
>JAZRBX010000264.1:0-7361 GCA_045635285.1 Victivallaceae bacterium | reverse complement strand
ATTATTTTTAGGCTGATGCGAAAGCAATATTTTAAACGCATCAAACGGAACATTCTGCCAGGTTTTCTGTAAATCCGGCGGTTCTTTGCCGCGGCGGTATGCCGCATAATCTGCAATACCTCCGAGATAAATCGAAACACCGTCTTTTTTTATCTCAACTGATTCATTTATCAAAAGAGGCAGACCGATTTTTGCAAATTTATCCCGCCATTCGTCGAAACCTGAATAATATTCATGGTTGCCCGGCACTGCATAAACCCCGTAAGGAGCTTTCAGCTTCCCCAGAGGCTCAACAGCTTCACTGCGGAACTCCACCCGTCCGTCTATAATATCACCCGGCAAAACAATCAGATCAGTGTTCGCTGCCAATGTTCTTTCGACGATGCGCTGAACAAAATATTTCTGATTTACCGCACTTGCATGAATATCGGCAAGCACCGCAATTTTGAAACCGTCGAACTCCGACGGCAGTTCCGCAAATTCAATTTCAACATTTTTGACCGGCGGCTCAATCACGCCGTAATAGAGAGAATATGCGGATAAAAATATCGATATTCCCAAAACCACACAAGCAAAAATCCCGCAAGGGAAGCGTTTTTTGATAATATTTTTGTATTTCAGAATATACCATAACGGCAGAATAAAAATATCTTTTAACAACATAAATGCCGCAGTAAAAAACAACACTCCGTACAAAAAAGCGACAAAAAGAAGCAGCCATCTCGGCATTTCAGGAGAAAAAAACATTCCGCCGCCGAGTCTGCGGAGAATCCCGTTTTTCTGGGCAATGACGAAAATTCCAAGTCCTGCAAGAACTTTATATTTCCACGAAATTTTCAAAGGCAAGGCAAGTGAGCAAAATACATAGATAAACAATACCATTGCCATTATGAACATATTTTTTTCTCCAATTTATCCGCAAGCATATTCAAAGGAATAACACTCCATGCAATCAACAGCAAAATCCACATCAGCAATACACTCTGAATTTTGGCATGAAAAACAAAAACAAGCACCAGCATTATCAGATTAAACGCTGTAATAGGCGCTCTTATTGCAGCAAGAAGCAGGTCATGACGGATTTTTCCGAGTTTTTCACGGTTTGCTTTGATCCGGTAAACCAGATCTCCGGCACAACAGAGATAAACTCCGATCCATAGCAGTATAAAACCGTCAAAAAAATTGTGTGCCGTCAGAAAAAGCACTCCGATAAGAAAAGAAATTCCTCCGGCAATATAATAAATCCCTTTGAGGATCAGACGGATAATTCTAAAAAATTCTTTCACTCTTTTTCCTCCTCCGCCTGACTGCGAACAATGGCATTATTGACCAGAGTTCCGGTCATTTGTTCAAAACTTATGCCTGCGACTTTGGCAGCTTTCGGCACCAGACTGGTGGCAGTACAGCCGGGGATGCCGTTCCCCTCAAGCAGATACGGCACACCGTCCTCTCCGACAATGAAATCCACCCGCAGAATATCGCGGCATTGGGCTTCTTTATAAAATTTCAAAGCATAATCCGAGGCCTTTTCAATGATTTCAGGAGAAAGACTTTTGGCGGGACAGAAATATTGAGTTTTGCCGTTTTTGTAAAGATATTTGGCATCATAATCATAAAACTGGGCAGGACTTGCGATCTCAATGGCAGGCAGAACCGTATCATTGACGATGGGGACTGTAATTTCCGTACCTTTGATAAAAGATTCCACGAGGATCTCCCGGTCAAATTTGAATTCCCTTTCAAGTGCAGGAGCGAATTCTTCCGCAGTTTTGACAAGTTCAATACCGATAGTAGAACCTTCATTGGGGGCTTTCAGCACGAGCGGAAAGGTGAAATCAGACGGCAGGACCGGATTTTCCGGAGTAAGCACCGTCCATTTGGCAGTCGGGATATTATTGGCATCGGCAAGTTTTTTGGAAGCGATCTTATCCATGACAAGTTTGCATGCAGCTGAAGATGAACCGACAAAAGGAATATCTGCTTCCTCCATGACTTTCTGAATACCGCCGTCTTCGCCGAAGCCGCCGTGAAGCACAACATAAACTGCATCCGCACGACGCATTTCATCAGTAACAACACACTCTTTGAGGTCGATTTCCGTAACATTGTAATTAGCATTACGCAAAGCCTGTGCCACCGCCGCACCTGAACGCAGAGAAACTTCACGCTCGCTGGAATTGCCGCCTTTAAGCACAGCGACATTCGGGGCTTTCGGAAAATTCATAAGTTCATCATACGAGTTTTTATTGACGAAAATGACCTCCGGAACGAGGTACAAATTAAACATTTCAGCGACTTCTTTGCGTGCTTTTTTCATCAGATCAAGCACATCCTTTTCGCTTGCATTATTGAAGTTCACGATGAAATTGGCATGTTCCTCACTGATTTTTGCCCCGCCTGAAACTTCACCTTTGAGATTGACCATATCAATAAGCATACCTGCGGAATCTTCAGGAGAAATATTTTTAAACATGCACCCCGCGGTACGGCCTTTGGGTTCACGTTCACGGCGTTTTTCAAGTTCACAGCGTGCCGCCTCTTTTTCTGCGCCGCCGTCCGCTTCATGAAATTCAAAACTTGCCCCTGTAATGATAACATTATCCGGAATCGAAGTATGACGGTACGCCCATTCAATATCAGATTTATCAGCATGATAAACAGTTCCGTCGCAGTAACATCCGAAAACTTCTGCAATATGATTGGATATCTCATCCTCTCTCGTGCCGCCGTTCATTCTGATCAAGCCGCCGATACCGCCTGGGATACCTGCAAGTGCAGACAAACCGCCGAGATTTTCACTGATACCGTATTGGATAAGTTCAATCAATTTGATACCGCAGCCTGCACTTACAATATTGCCCATGCGGGATATTTTTTTGAAACTTCCCTGTTTGAGAATGATTATAACGCCGTCGTATTCAGTATCTGTCCCGACAACATTGCTGCCTCCTGTAACTACAAAAAAGGGTATATTTTCAACATGAAGAACTTTCAGCAATGCACCGAGTTCAACATCACTTTCAGGATAAGCAACGACGGGAGCTTTGCCGCCGCAGCCGAGAGTTGTAAATTCGCTGTAAGGAACATTGTAAGAAAATTTGACCGATGGTACAAGTTCAGCGATATTTTTCATTTTTTGCCTCCGTACATTACAGCAGGGTCTTTCAGAACGGGATCGACTTCGACAAGTTCGCCGCTGTCTTCAAATCTGCGGTAAAAACAACTCTCATGACCTGTATGACATGCGACATGTCCGATCTGTTCGACTTTGAGCAGGATACAGTCAAGGTCGCAGTCGAGATATATTTCTTTAACGAGCTGAACGTTGCCGCTCTCTTCGCCTTTGCGCCACAATTTTTTACGGCTTCTGGAATAATAGACGGCATGTTTTGTGCGGCATGTTTCATCCCATGCCTCTTCATTCATAAAAGCCATCATCAGCACTTTGCCGGTGGCAAAATCCTGTGCGATAGCGGGCAGCAGGCCGCCCCCTTTGGCGAAATCCGGTTTTATCATATATGTAATCCTTTCTGTTTCAATTATTTACAAGTCTGCGGCAGCATTTGCGAGCTTCGTGCAGTATCTCTTCTTCATTCTCGATAAATTTATCCTGCATAAGGATCTCACCGCCGCAAATGACGCTGTCGATACAGCTCGAATCCGCAGAATAAACCATATTTGAAATAAAATTGTAATCCGCAAGCATCATCGGATGATTGAGATTTATCAGCAGACAGTCTGCAACTTTGCCGACTGCGACGATGCCGCCGTTTATGCCGAAAGCCTCCGCTCCGTTACAGGTGGCGGCGGCAAAAATGTCATAATCTTTGCCGACTTCCGGATTGTGAGATTGGCGTTTGGCGGAGAGTGCGGCAAATTTGATTTCTTCAAGCATGGAGATATTATTGTTTGAAGATGCGCCGTCAGTACCGATGGTGATACGGCAGCCGTGTTCTTCAACGACTTCCTGATAATGGAACGAACCTGAACCGAGTTTCATATTTGAACAGGGATTGTGCGAAATATGCGCACCGCTGCGGCGGATCATTTCAATATCCTCCTTCTTGAGATAAAGCGAATGAGCAAGTATCGTGTGCGGAGTCAGAATCCCGAGCGAATCCAGATAAGCAGTCGGAGTCATGCCGTACTGTGTCAGAGCATCCTGATACTCCTGCAAAGTTTCCGCCAGATGTATGTGTATCATATAATTTTCCGCTTTTGCTTTCTCTGCGGCATAGAGCAGTTTCTCACGGCTTACGCTGTAAATCGCATGCGGCGCAAGTGTCAATCGGATTTTTCCGTCAGCTTCGATCTCGCGGCGGTTGTCTTCCAATTCTTTATTTATCGCATTGTTTTTCCTTTCAAGTTCATCGGAAGAACCGGAGAGGAAAAGCATACCGACAGCGGCACGGACTTTCATCTCCTTTGCGGCACGGACAGTCTGCATCGGATGCCAGTACATATCGTTAAAAAAAACCGTTCCCGTCCGTATCATCTCCAGGATGGCAAGCTTACTGCCTGTATAAATATCATCGGGAGTAAGTTTACTTTCGATCGGCCAGATATATTCCTGAAGCCAGCGGAAAAGATTCATATCATCGGCATAGCTCCGGAGCAATGACATCGCCGCATGAGTATGAGTATTGTAAAAAGCAGGAGAAATTGCAAGATTGCCCCTGCCGTTGATGATCCTGCAGTCATCCGGAGGCTCGATCGAATCTGCAATTTTGCTGAAAAGACCGTTTTCTATGAGGATATCACAAGTTTTGCCGTCTTTGACAATATTTTTCAACAAAAGAGGAGAGTTACTCATATTTCAATTCCTGCAAGTATATTTTTCAAGCATATTAAGTTCATTGTTTATAATACCATGTTCCCGCACGATATTCAAGTAAAAATCGTTCAATTCCTCCGAAGGAATCATAATTTTTCCCTCTGAATCCATGTTGCACAGTTCAAAAATCCCTGCATTATGCAATGCCATTGTCGGGTCAATGAATTTCAAATGTGTCGGTTCATCCAGAATAAAATTCAACGGCTGATTATTGTTAAGCACTCTCTCATTCGGCACATCATCACCGAATTCATCTTCCACACCGATATTGGCAATCAGGCATTCAGATTTTACAAGTTTCTGCAAATCAAAAGTTTGCGACAATCCATGACGGATGCCTGTCGCACTTACCACACAAAACATTTCCCCGATGAGAGCGTCGATTTTTTCACGGTCAAAGCGGCTCACTGCGTTAAAATCTGCGGGGACATGACGATTGCTCCAATCATCCACCGTATAAACTTCCGCTCCGTTTTCCAGACAGTACATCGCCACGCCGAAGCCGACTTTGCCGCATCCGAAAATCATGATTTTACGGTTTCTGAAATCGGTATATCCGAGTTTCTGCATGGCACGGAAAAAGCCATCCCCCGTACCGAGAGCGGTTTCAATGGTCTTTATGCGGCTGGAATCGGCAAGAAAAACTTTTCTGTCTGCGGCTTCGTAATGATAAAAGCCCGATCTTGTCAATTCACAAACTCCGCATTTAACCTCACGCATGACATTAGCTCCGGCACAATCAAGGATAAAATCAAACTTTTCATCCGTAACTTTACCGTTTTCCAGAGTTTTTATGCCCCATTTCTGCAGAAGTTCAACAATTTCGCCGTCAAAAGGCACGTTGCCGCCGTAGCCGACAGTCAAATCAGCACCAGCCTCCAGCAGAGGAATATATTTATTCAAAGTATTGCGGAAAACCGGAGTCGCATCAAGTATTTTTTTGCCTTGCAGAAAAGTGCGGCTTCGGAAATCACGCATTTGAAATTCCAGTGCCGGACGCTCCTGCGGTGTATAAAAATCATTCAAAAATTGTTTTATACGCTCCTGCATAATTTCATAAATCCTTTTGCAGCAAGGGGATCAATTTCTCCACATCTCCTGCGCCGATAACGGCGGCAAGCACTTTGCCGTTTGCAGAATCATTCCATACGGAATGAAGTTTTGCCGTATCGTCCCATTGCAGAAGTTCACCGTTGGGCAGTGCCGCCGCCAAATCCGCCGAATCGGGAGAACCCGATTCATTCCATGCGGCAAAAACCGGAGCGACAAGCACTCTGTCGGCTTTTGAACCCAGCACTCTGACAAAATCATCAAAATATTTTTTCAATCTTGCGTAACGGTGCGGCTGAAATATCACATGCAGACGGTATTCAGGATAAAGTTCTTTCAAATAATCCAATGATGCCGCAACTTCCGCAGGGTGATGCGCATAATCTTCAAGCAGAATATTTTTCTCCGATTGCCCCCTGACGGTCATGCGGCGGTCAACGCCTCTGAAATCAGCAATAAGTTCAACCGGACATTCAAAACCGAGTTTCTCTGCAACTTTCATTGCCAGATATGCGTTGCTTTTCATAAATCCTGCAAAAGGAATTCTGTCATCTGCGTCAATCTGACGGAGCAATATCCGTTTATTTTTGAAAGGTTCTGAAATCTTATTCAATTCAGGAATATCATAATGCATGACAACAGAAGAATTTTCACAGAAAAGCTGAAATTTGGCAAACATCTCATTTTCCATATCGCTGTTCCACGCATGGTCGGCATCGTAATTTGTAATTACACCTATCGTCGGATGCAGAAGCGAATGGCTGTAATCACTTTCATCCGCCTCTGTTACAAAAAACGAACCATCCCCCGCTCCGAACGGCAGAGAACCATCCTGCAAAGCTCCGCCTATAAGACATCCCGTATTGATTTTCAATTTACGCAGGATGTGAGTGATCATGGCACTGACGGTACTTTTGCCGTGCGAACCTGCCACTGCGACGGAAGTGCGATAAAAAGGCAGTATCTCCTGTGCCAGAAACTCTCCCCTGCGGCAGCAGGGAATTCCGAGTTCTGCGGCTTTCAGCAGTTCGGGATTATCTTTGGCGGCGGCGGAGGTAAAAACTGCAATATCAGTATCAACCGGCAGATTATCAGCGGCATGTCCGTAAAAAATTTCCGCACCGCGACTACGCAAAAACTCCGATTTGGGATTTTTTTCCAAATCGGAGCCTGACACAGAAACTCCCTGTTCAAGCAGGATGCCGCCGATGGCGAACATCCCGACTCCGCCCGAACCTACGAGATGGACACGGCGGAATTTTTTATTGCAACAGGGCATAGAGCGAACTTACTTCTTGTAAAATTCAGCAATTTTTTCAACGACATACTCACGCATTTCGTCAGTGCTTTCGGGATAAATGGGCAGAGCCATGATTTCACCGGAAATACGTTCGCTGACGGGGCAGTCGCCGACTTTGCCGCCGAGTTTCTTGAAGCAGTTCTGCAAGTGCAGAGACAACGGATAGTAAACAGCACA
>JAZRBX010000263.1:0-6310 GCA_045635285.1 Victivallaceae bacterium | reverse complement strand
CCCTGAAAAAAACAAAGCGGATGTAACGCGGGGATGCAATCAATCCCCCGAAAAGGGGTGCAGACAGCACCCCTTGAATTTATGTGAAGTAAGTTATTCCGCGGTATGCTTTGAGTTTATTTTCGAAGTCGCAGATATGTTCGATTTTCTGGAGTTGGAAATTTTTTTCTCCGTCGCAGATTATGTCGCCGGGGAGTATTTCAAGATCGGGAGCGAGCAGGAATACACCTTTGTTGATTTTGCGGTTGAATTCGTCTGGATTCACGGAGAAGTCCATTCTGGCCATACCTTTGACGGAATAGTTTTGTATTTTGCCGTCGGAATTTTTTCTTATGAGGCGGAAAGTTCTTGGAAAGCAGAAGATATAGTTCATTTTTTGTCCTTGGTTCAGATTATTTCTTTAAGAATTTTCTCTTTGGTTTTGTGGTCGATTTTTTTGAGTTTTTCGAGCAGGAAAAGTGCGGTTGAGGCGATTTCTTTGTGATAAGTTTCGGAATTTGTGAATTTATCAAGATCGAGCAATGCGCGGAGTGAACTTTCAAGATCGGTAACTGCAAAATCGCGGTTGTAGACGACACGGACTTTTTCAAGAGAGGGGTCGTAGAGTTTCATGATGTTCCAGACGGCGCTTTCGCACTGTTCCAGAAGTTCGGCTCTGCCGGAGAGGAATTGACCGACCTGATGGTGATCCCAAGCTTTGGATTCTGCGCTTTGGAGCATACGGTTTTCGTTTTGTGCTGCCATACCTACGAGTTCAAAAAGTTCTTTTTTGAGGGAGAGGTTTTCTTCACGGATACATCTGGTATCTGCACCGCCGGGAGAAATGTAGCGGCTGATGCCTTTTTCTTCGGGGGATTCCCAGATTGCGGCACTGCGTGCGATGATGTGGCTGAATTTCTGTGGAGTTTCGTTCTGTTCCTGGATATTCAATGGTGCGGAAGTTCTGGCGAAAGAATCGGAAATGACCAGCAAGCCGAACATTTGTTTGATCATGTTCATCTGGGCTTCTGATTCATTGTTCAAAATCGCATCGGATATGCGTACAATATCTTCAAAATAGTGCCCGCCGTTGATGGCACTGCCGTCAATATCTCCTGCAATAACGGCAGGGACAACTCCGAGGGAATGTTTCCGGCGGAAAATACAGCGGACCTGTGCGGTGAGAGAGGGGCGTTCAAAGATAATGAATTCATCTCTGGTGAAAAGTTTGCGGCGGCGAACTTTGTATTCGGGTTCAAAGGGGTTGGATTTATGCAAATGGTCCTCCTCCACGAGCAGCCAGTCGAGTTTGCCGTCGCAGCCGTAAGCGTAATCGACGGTTTCGAGGGGAGAAAGAGCCTGTGCGTATGGGCGGATGCGTTCTTTGCGGCATCTTTCAATATCGAGTTCCCCTTCAAAAAAAGGCATTTCCACCAGCAGGGCGGCTTTGCCGAAAATATTGATATAGGTTGAAAATTGACGCATGACTTCGCCGGGGCGTGAGCCGGTGCGGGAGAAATCCTCCAGCAAAGCGGTATTGGCATTGATCCTTTGCGGTTCTGTCGCAAAAATATATTGTGTTATGAGCTGGGCGATACGGCGTGGATAGTTGAAATAATAGGCCCGGCGCAGTCTTTCGGCAAATTCGAGATCGATCTCTGAAATATGACGGATGAGTGCACTTGCGATATAATCGCTGCCTCCTGCGTAGGCGGCACGGGATTTTTCCCAGACGGCACGGTTTTTGCGGAAGTCGCTGTGAGTTCTGCGGAAGATAAAATCGTAGTTTTCCATAAAGCTCCTTTTCTTGTTTGTTTTGCACTTGAAAAACACAGGGATACACCCGATAAAAAGAGTTTATGTCAACCACAGCAGAAAAAAACGCATAAAACATAGAGAAAAATATGAAATATGAACTTGCAATATGAAAAAATTGTTCTATTGTATATTTTGAGTATATTTACCCCCGATATCCGGAGAATTTTATGGATTTAAGCAAAATAACAGAAATCGCCACCAGCGCAGTCGGTTTGGCATTTGCAGGAGTGTGTATCCTGGCGTGTTTTCTCTACCGCAGATTGAAAAAAGTGCGGAGCAAACTTGCCATGGCTATCAGCGCCAAATACGAAATGGATGATTTTCTTACACAGTTTTCGCAGGGGTTGGCAAGTCCCGACGGTTTGAAAGAGTCGGTCAATACGATCTGCCGTTATGTCGCCGATCAGCTCGGCGCAGAGGGGGTGGCTATTTATGAGTTTTCCAAAGGTGAACTTTCAGCCTCCGGTGTTGCCGGTATCTATCCCCTGATCCCCAGCAAAAATCATAAACTTCTTGAAAATATGAAACATCTCCATGAAGCGGTGAGATTGTGCAAATTCAGCCCCGGTGACGGCTCTTTCGTCGGCGGTATCGCAGAAACAAAATCTGCCGAAAGTGTAATAGATCCCGCCCGTGATGAACGTTTCAGCAATACCCTCAATCCGGAAGAATTGACCGGGATAATCGGTGAGCCGCTGATTTGTGATGATGTGCTTTTCGGGGTGATAGTCGCCGTCAATAACAAAAATAATTTCGGTGCGCCCTTCAATAGTTCCCAGAAGGAACATTTGCATCATCTGACTTCGCAAATCGTTCTGATGCACCAACTTGTGAATTCTTACAGCGCATTGAACCGTCGTGAACGCATTGATCAGGAATTGGAATTCGCCCGTCAGATCCAGTTTTCTCTGCTGCCGAAATCATTTCCTGAATGGGCACAATTTTCCATTACGGCTTTCACCCGTCCTGCCAAAGAGGTCAACGGTGATTTTTATGATTTTGTGCAGATAGATGAGGATCGTTTGCTCATTGTGATCGGGGATGCCTGCGGCAAGGGGGTTCCTGCATGTATGTTGAGTGCGATGACACGCAGTTTCATCCGTGCGCTGGCGGATAAATTTACCACTTTGAGTGATTTTCTGGTGCATTTGAACAGCAAAGTTTATGCGGATACTGATGACGGGCGTTATATCACATTGAACTGCTGTCTGCTGGACAAGAAAAATTCTCTGCTTGAATTCGGCAGAGCAGGTCATACTGAACTTATAACTTTTGTGCATAATCATTTGCGTGTGATTTATCCCGAGGGCACGGGGTTGGGTATTCTGCCGTCGGAATTTGCAAGTTTTGATACATTCTGTCTTGCTTTTGAGCAGGGAATGAGTTTCCTTGTCTTCTCTGACGGCATTACCGAAGTCGTGGACAGCAATGAGGAGGAATTCGGAATTGAGCGTTTGAAAAATACTTTTCAGGATTCCATCCGTCACGGACTTGAATCAAATCAGGTCATTGAGCGTATTCTTGATGAAGTGCAGAAATTTTCACCCGATCAGATGGATGACCAAACTTTGATACTTATCCAGTACAAATGAAAAAAATTTTTCTTTTTTTAATACTTTTTGCCGCTTCATGGCAGCTTCCGGCGGTCTGGAACGGGGCGGAAACAGACAAATTGCTGAATATGATGAAACAGGCGACCGACCCTTTCGGCAAAGCATCGGAGATCAAAAGTTTTGAGGTGCAGACAGAGTGCCGCATTTTGAATGTAAATTGTCGTATAAAAGTTTATTTTAAAGCCCCAGATAAATTGCGTCAGGAAATCAGTATCAATGACGCTCCGCCGTCAGTCAGAGTTTTCGACGGAGAAAAAGCCGCAGAAATGCAGAGCAGCGGAGAAATTGAGATTATGGAAGAAGCAGATGCTTCGGCAATGAAGATTTCTGCATTGATGAGTGATCCTGCGGCAGATTGGAAAAAAATATTTTATCGCTTCGAGGTCGCTGATGAACTTGAAATCTATGAAAACCGCAAATATATCGCAGTGAGCGGATTTTTTCATCCCGAAAGCAATCAGACTCCGTACAAATTTCTCGTTGATCCCGATACTTATTTGGTGATATATATGTTTAAAACGATTTATGAAAGTAATATTCCGATAAACAGCGTCAATCATAATCTTGAATTCAAAACTTTGAATAATATGGTAATTCCAACCCGGCATAAGCTGGATTTTCTGGGCTTGAAAACGGAAGCGTCAGTTGCTTCATTCAAAGTGAATATTCCGTATCCTGATACATTTTTCCGTCTGTATTGATTTTCAAACAAGGCTCTGTGCTGTTCAAAAATCTATTTTTTTCCCGCTTAAAATTATACCTTTGCCATCGTATATTTCTGCATGACAGTTGAAGTTGGCGGAGATATTTTCCGGCGTCAGGACGGTTTTGCTTGCGCCGCTGCATCCGATGTGTTTATTTTTGAGGATCATCACATTTTTTGCATAATTCCATGCCAGATTGAGGTCGTGGCAAACCATGAGGATGCCGATTTTGCTGTTGATTTGCTGCAATATCTGCATGAAAAGAAAAATATGCTCCGGGTCGAGAGCGGATGTCGGTTCATCAAGAAGCAGATAATCGGGTTCCTGCGCCAATGCCTGTGCCAGCATGACTCTCTGGCGTTCGCCGCCGGAGAGCTGATGCATGTTGCGGCGGCGGAGTTCAGATATTTGCAGTTCATCCATTATTTGAGAGACAAGTTCTATGTCTTTGCGGCTGCTGACTGAAAATCTTGAGGAATAACCGAGTCTGCCCATCAGTACGGTTTCTTCGGCAGTATAATCGAAAACAAACGGCATTATTTGGCTGACGACGGCGATTTTTTTTGCCCGTTCAAATGATTTGTAATCGGCGATATTTCTGTTGTCAAGCATTATTGAACCGCTGTCGGGTTTTAGGTATGAAGCGAGCAGTTTGATGACGGTGGATTTGCCGCTGCCGTTGGCACCGAGGAGCATGGTGAAATCATTTTTTTCAAGTTTCATTGAAAAATCTTGCAGAACAGTATTATTTTTGTAGGCAAAGCTGACATTTTTTGCTTCAATTGACATTTTTGTGCCTCCTTGCAAGAATCCACAGAAATACCGGACCGCCGATGATTGCGGTAAGAACGCCTATCGGCAGTTCTCTTTCACGGAAAACGATACGGCTGGCAATATCGCAGAGAATCAGAAAAAATCCGCCCGTAACGAAGGTCGGAAAGATGATTTTTTTGTGGTCATTGCCGAAGAGCCGACGGACTATATGAGGGATTATCAAGCCGCAGAAACTTATTATTCCTGCGAGAGCGACAGTTCCGGCTGCCAGCAGAGAGGCAGTAATTATCAGTATGAGATTGCTCCTTTTGATATTGACTCCGAGATAGAAAGCATGTTCTTCCCCCAGCGAAAGAGCATTGATTTCACCGGCAAAAAATTGCAGTATGATAATTGCCATAAGTGCATAAATTGCCTGAAAGTACAATAGTTTGCTCTCCACCGACTGCAAATCTCCGAGCATCCACCATATAACATTGGCAAGTTCATCCACTTGAACTGCTGAAAGAATATACATCAGCACCGACGAACAGATCGTACCTGCAATAACTCCCGCCAGCAGCATACTTTCCGTGCCGAAATTTCCGCTTCTGCTGATGAAAAGTACCGCCGTAAGAATTATCAATGCCCCCGCAAGTGCCGCAAAAGGAACCGCATAAACAGAGATAATATGCAGTCCGAAAACAAATGCCAGAGCCGCTCCGATACCTGCACCTCCGGATATTCCGAGCGTGAAAGGTTCGGCAAGAACATTGCGGAGGACCGCCTGCAGGATCAGTCCTGCCATAGCCAGACTGCCGCCGATAATCAGGGCCGCCAAAGTGCGTGTAAACCGTATTTCCGCTATCGGGGATGAAAAAATTTCCTCAAAGGCGAGCACCCTTGAACCGAAAATTACACCGCAGATTACCGCCGTGATTGTAAGCAGTATCAGAATTATATTTTTTTTCATCGCATTTTCTCCAAAGTTTGACGGACGAGCATTATTCCTTCAAAGATCCTCGGCCCCGGCCGCTGAATGAGGTCGGGATTGAGATCATGAATGATCCTGTTTGCTTTGACTGCAGTCATTTTCTGCCAGAAAGAGCGGTTTTTCCAGCCGTTCGGAGATGCACTCCATACAATCACATCAATATCCTGTTCGAGCAGCCAGTCGTATGAGCATTTGAAGTACGGCTGCGGGACATTTGCGGCAATATTTTCAGCTCCGGCAAGACGGATGACTTCATCGGGAAGGGAATTTTTGCCTGCGACCATGAGCGGAGAATCCCAGATGACCCAGAGTACTTTGATATTGAGCGGGGGCGGCGGATTTTTGAGAAAATTGTCAATGCGTTCGATTTCTTTTCTGCCTTTTTCTCCGGCGTTGAGAATGCGGCTCAAAATTTCCACGCATTTGCGGTATTCGGCAATATTGCGGCA
>JAZRBX010000262.1:0-1674 GCA_045635285.1 Victivallaceae bacterium | reverse complement strand
ACCCGTTTGGCCACGACCAGAGATTCAAGAGTTACGCCTTGGAGTTTTTCCAGGGCTTCATCTATTGATAAACCTTCGCCGAGCAGAATTCCGACTTGCCGGGTGCGGCCGCCGTAAACGGTCACATAGAGGTCTCCGATACCGACAAAAAAACTGTCCTCATTGCCGCCGAGCAGGGATATCAGTTTATGCATTTCGCGTGAGGCCTGCAAAAATACGGCCGCTTGGGAATTATAGTGTAATTCATTTTGGCCGCAACGTTTGAAGTTTTCTCCAATGGTCAGTGCGATCCCCAAGGCATAACCGTTTTTAAGGGCAACGGCACTTTCGATCCCGGTGACATCTGTGGATGGAATGATATGGTAATAATCGGTTTCCATCATTTTTTTCAAACTATTCAAGGTTTTTGTATTGTGACCGCAAAAAGCCACCAGCGTTTGATCGTGGGCAACCAATTCATAACTGGTGCAGGGGCCGCCAATGGCACACAATTCATTGTTTTTGCCGAGTTGATCAAGTTTTTTCTGCCAGAATTCCGGATAGTTTATCAACGATCCATCACTTTGATCCAGCAAACCTTTGGTCACAGAAAGCACCGGTACTCCATCGGGCAGGATCGGCAGAACTGAATCGGCAAACCAATCAACTCCGAAAGAACTTACTCCGCAAATGATCAGGTCACAGTTTTTCAGGGCTTGGGAGATTTCTTCAAAATGGTAATACTCCACTCCATCCGGGAAAGGGCGGTCAAATTTGGGATGTTGACCGGTTTTGCTGGCGTGGTCAATGATGTCTTTATCCAGAGGAGTGCCGGTCAATCTGACGGTGTGACCATTTTCTCTTGCGGGAAAAGCCAGTGCCGATCCCATCATTCCGGATCCGATTATGGTTATGATGCTCATGTATTACCTTGCAGAAATGGCGTTTTTTGAATTTATCCGTTTTAAAGTAGCATAAACTTAAAAATTTACAAGTTGTATCGTCTAATCAAACCTTGCATTTTGTCCTGCTGGTGTTATATTATGTAAGAATATGCCATTTTATGAGATTTGGGGGCTCAAAAGTAATGTCTTTAACGACAAATGTGACACTTTTGGAAAAAATTATCGACGGGGATGAGATTTCCTGGGATAACTTTCACCGTTTGTATGCGCCTTTGATCCGTAATTGCGGTGAACATTGGCATCTTACGGATGACGAATGTGATGAATTGATTCAGGACGTGATGATTTCATTTTTCCGTGATGCCAAAAGTTTCAAATATGACCGCAGATGCGGTTCTTTCCGGGCTCATTTGCAGTCGGTCGCCAGAGAGTGTATTTTTTTCATTTTGAAAAAACGGCAGAGCGGCAGTGTACCATTGATGGAAAATTCTGCATTGCTGGATTATGCTTTTGATGAGAAGTGGGATGCCGAATGGTACGATCATCTCTGTTCACAGGCATTGGGTATTTTGGAAAATGAAATGGAAAAAATTTCTTTCCGTTCATTTTATATGTATGTGATCGAAAATACTCCACCGGCAGAAGTTGCTGCCGAACTCGGAATTTCGCTCAATGCGGTGTATGTCAATAAATTTCGGGCATTGGAACATTTGCGGCGTACGATCAGACACTTGAATAAACTTTGAAGATTCTTGACAGAAATGAGACATTTTGAGGAATTTGAGTTAGA
>JAZRBX010000261.1:0-1633 GCA_045635285.1 Victivallaceae bacterium | reverse complement strand
TCAACGGGGTCGCAGGCGATTTGATAACCTGTCTGGTCAGAAATGAAAAAATTTCAAAAGAAGAAATCGAATCTCTGAAAAAACTTCTCGATGAGGCGGCGGAAAAATGAGCTGGCTTATCGTTCCTGTAAGTGTTATTCTGTTACGCGGCGCGATCGCTGTGCTGATCCTTGCCGGAGCGGAAGCACTTGCAGAGGATTACCTGAGTGCCAGAGTGCGCCGTGCGTTGTGGTGCATGTGTATTTTTCTGATGATGATGCCGCATCCGCAGCTGCCGACACAGATTTTCACGATAGATTTCACAGAGTACCGCGAATTTATAATCAATATCGCCAACATCCTGCCGGAAAGCATTGCCCAAATGTTCAACGATGCGGAAATCGCCCACAAAATCAACCACTATTCACTGGAAATCACCGGGCTTTCATATCAGAATTATCCGTATCTTATCGCCATGCTTCTGGCGATAATCCCGGCACTTTTCATTCTGATAAAATCATATTTCAAATGCCGCGGCAAAACCGAAAAATTCAAAGAAGTTGCCGATGAACGCATTTTGAAAATATACGCAAAAGTCTGCGGTAATGCCAAATCACGCCCGAAACTGCTCGACTCCGCCGCAGAAAAACATCCGCCCGTCCTTTTTGGTTTTTTCCGTCAGAAAATGCTTCTGCCGGTCAAAGCATTATCTGCTTTGAGCGATGAGGAAATCGAACTGCTGCTTGCTCATGAATTTGAACATTACCGTTCTTTTGACGGAATAATAAATATTCTGACGCTGTGCCTCTGGCCGTTTTGCTGGTACAATCCGTTTTTTCTCGCGGCACGCAAACATTTGCGGATAAACTGCGAACTTGCATGCGACGTGCGTGTGCTTAAAAAATATCCCGGAAAAAACGCAGAATACGGCAAACTGCTGCTCTCTTTCGCCGATACGGCAAAACCGCCCGAAGTTACGATGGCATTCCGTGAATATTCGGGAGAATTGAAAAGCCGCATCCTCTATATCGCAGGCCTGCAGCAGCGACGCAAAAGCAGTCTTCTGGTAACTTTGGCACTCGCATTTACTCTCGTTGCCCCTTTCTGCCTTATTTCAGCTGTCGCCTGCGACAAAAATACACCTCCTGCTGCAATAGATAGCAATATTGCCAAAGACTCCTGAAAAATACCTGACTTTTTGCACTAAAAAGTATTTTTTTTACTTGAAAAAATCCGTTCGGGTGATATAGTTTCCAGAGTATAAATATATATATAACTTGTATCTTTATCCCGGAGGTAATCATGGCAGAAAAAAATATCGCTTCGCAAGACAAGGCAAAAAGTCTTGAAATCGCTATCAGTCAAATCGAAAAAGAGTTCGGCAAAGGCTCAATCATGCGCCTCGGCGACAGTTCTTCATATCAGGGCGATGTCCCCGTAATCAGCACCGGCGCAATGGCGCTCGACCTCGCTCTCGGCATCGGCGGTCTCCCCGCCGGCAGAATCGTCGAAATCTTCGGCCCCGAATCCAGCGGCAAAACCACCGTCTGTCTGCACGTTATCGCCAATTCACAGAAAATGGGCGGACGTTGTGCCATAATTGACGCCGAACACGCCATCGACCCGACTTATGCCAAAAAAATCGGCGTGAATA
>JAZRBX010000260.1:0-4611 GCA_045635285.1 Victivallaceae bacterium | reverse complement strand
GAAAAAGTCGAGAGAGTCAATGAAGAAAGCTATGTCCGGCATATCGAAAAACTCGCCCCCGATTTCCTCGTTGTAGTTTCTTTCGCCCAAATCCTCCGCGAAAGTCTGCTCAATATTCCAAAAATCGCCTGCGTTAATATTCATTCATCATTGCTCCCCAAATACCGCGGCGCAAGCCCCGTCATCTCCGCTTTGCTCGCCAGAGAAAAAACCTCCGGCATTACATTTATGAAAATGGAAAAAGGTCTTGATTCCGGCCCGATCTACCGCGCCCTCGCAACTCTCGTCGAAGAATCCGATACCGCAGAAACCCTCGAAAAACGCCTCGGTATGCTCGCCGCTGCCGCTATCGAAAATGTCCTCTGCGAAATCGCAGAAGGCAAACTTCCTCCAATTGAACAGGATTCTTCTCAGGTAACTTTCTGTTCCAAATTCAAAAAAAGCGACGGCATTATAGATCTTTCCCGTGACATCGGTGCTTATATCAATGCAAAAATTCAGGCGTTCAATCCGTGGCCGATGGCTTCAATCGAACTCGAAATGGCTGACGGCTCTTTCAAAAGTTTCTTCCTCTGCGACAGTCGGCTTGAAGATGAAATTTCTCCGCTCCGCTCATGTGTCATTCAGGCGGACAAAGCCGCTTTGCGTATAGCCGGTGCCGACGGCAGAGTCGTCCGCATCCTCTCCGTACTTGTCCCCGGCAAAAAAACAATGTCGCACAAAGATTTCCTCAACGGATACCGTTTGAAAGTTACTTCACTTTGATTTACAATTCATATATTTCCAAAAGAAAGGGCTGAATATGAAAGCTGTCATCTCCGTTACCGGACGCGACTCCGTCGGCATCATCGCCAAAGTCAGTGCCGGCTGTGCTGAATTTGATGTAAATATCCTCGACATTTCTCAAACCGTGCTCAAAGGTTATTTCTCCATGCTCATGGTTGCTGATATTGACAATATCAACTCCCCCTTCACCGATTTCGTCGACAGTATGACCCGCCTCGGCGAAGAAAACGGACTTTTCATCCGCACCATGCACGAAGATATTTTCAACTCCATGCACAAAATCTGACGGAGGATGCCATGTTAGCCGTTGAAAATATCATGGAAACACTCAATATGATCAAAGAAGAGTGTCTCGACATCCGTACAATTACTATGGGCATCTCCCTCTACGACTGCCAGAGCGACAATGCCGAAAGACTCGCATCCAAGGTCTATGACAAAATCATGTTCTCCGCCAAAAATCTGGTCAAAACCGGCAACGAACTCGAAAAAACATACGGTATCCCCATTATCAATAAAAGAGTGTCCGTTACCCCCATCGCATTGCTGTCAGGCAACCTCAACAAAGACGAAGTTATAAATCTTGCCAAAACACTTGACCGTGCAGCGTCAGAACTCGGTATCAACTTCATCGGTGGGTACAGCGCACTCGTTCAAAAAGGTTATTCCAACGGGTCAAGAGTCCTCATCGATTCCATCCCCGAAGCTCTCGCCTGCACAGAAAGAGTCTGCTCTTCCGTCAATGTCGCCTCCACCAAAGCCGGTATAAATATGGATGCCGTCGCTCAAATGGGACATATTATCAAAAAAAGCGCAGAACTTACCGCTGACAGAGGCTCTATCGGTTGTGCAAAACTTGTCGTTTTCGCCAATGCTCCCGAAGATAATCCCTTCATGGCAGGTGCTTTTCACGGCATCGGCGAACCTGAAACCGTCATAAATGTCGGCGTTTCAGGTCCGGGTGTAGTCGCCTCCGCTATCAAAAGAGCAGGCAACTGCAACTTCTCCGAACTTGCGGAACTTATCAAGAAAACCGCTTTTAAAATCACCCGTGTCGGTCAGCTTATCGCCCGTGAAGCATCTGTGCGTTTGAATGTGCCGTTCGGCATTGTCGATCTTTCGCTTGCCCCCACCCCCGCAGTCGGCGACTCGGTTGCTTATATCCTTGAAGGAATGGGTCTTGAACAATGCGGCGGTCCCGGTACGACAGCCGCACTTGCTTTGCTCAATGACGCTGTCAAAAAAGGCGGTGTCATGGCTTCAAGTCAGGTCGGCGGTCTTTCGGGTGCATTTATTCCTGTTTCAGAAGATGCAGGCATGATCGCCGCCGCACGCAGCGGGGCACTCTGTCTGGAAAAACTTGAAGCGATGACGGCGGTTTGTTCTGTCGGTTTGGATATGATCGCCATCCCCGGTGACACCGATGCGGCAGTTATTTCCGGCATCATTGCCGATGAAATTTCAATCGGTGTGGCAAATACAAAAACCACCGCCGTCCGTCTGATACCTGCTTGCGGCTGCAAAGTCGGAGATACGGTAAATTTCGGCGGTTTGCTCGGTGAAGCTCCGGTCATGCCGGTAAGGACTCAATCTCCGCTTGCGTTTATCTCCAGAGGAGGTCATATTCCTGCACCGATCCACAGTTTGAAAAATTGATAAAACGGCAGAATTTTTATGAGAATAATTGAAAAAATGACCGATTTCGACAGAGAAGTCTGGTATGAAGAACTGGATGATTTTGTCCCTGAAAAAGTTTTTGACGCTCATACTCATTTGTGGAGCAATAAACTTGCACCGCAGGAAAATGCGCCGGGGTTTGAAGTTGATTTTCAAACTCTGAATGATTTTTCAAGAGAGGCGTTCCCCGACCGCAAACTCGGTTATTTCATGCTCACTGCCCCCTATGAAGGTATGGATGTGAAAAAATCTCATACCTTCCTTGCGGAAGAAACGGCAAAATCAGAACACAAACTCGGTGCGACTGTCGTTACTCCGCAAATTTCCGCAGATGAACTTGATTCTCTTATCCGACAATATCACTTCCCTGCCCTCAAACCGTACCGCATTTTTGCCGAAGACCCGGCGAACTGCCGCATTACGGATTATTTTCCTGAAGAATTGATTGAAGTTACCGATCAGCATAAACTTGCAGTAGTAATGCACATGTCCCGCTTTGACGGGATCGCTGATCCTGACAATCTGGCTGACTTAAAATATTTCACCTCGAAATACAAAAATGTCCGCTGGATTCTGGCTCATTGTGCCAGAGCATTCAATCCGTTCACGCTCGAAAAAAATGTATTCATACTCCGTGAAATGCCGAATATTTTTTATGATCTGTCTGCTGTTTGCGATGCCAGAAGTCATTATCTGCTCTTCAAACACGAAAATCTTTCACGATTGATGTTCGGTACCGACAATCTCGCAGGAGCGGGCTTCCATGGCAAATATATTACATGGGGCAAAGGCTGGCAATTTTTCAAAGGCATGGATGTACCGCATTGCCGCAAGGATACCATATGGGTATTTTATGAAGAACTGCGGGCAATCAAATACGCCGCCGATATGGCGGAACTCACAAAAGATCAAGTCAAAGATATTTTCTGGAACAACGCCGCCAAATTCTTCAACTTCTGAAAATAATAAATCCTGATAAAAAAAGGCTGCCGCATACCTTTTCGGAGGTTTTGCAGCAGCCTTTTGATTTTGCTGAATAATTTTTCTTCAGACAGGAAAATTATTTGGAATGTTCAAGGATTTCCTGAACCCAGGGAACATTGTTGAAAAACTTGACGAAGAATTCACGCATCATGACTTCCATTTTACGGTCATCGTAGGTCCAGTCCAAAGCTTTGTCGCCGAGGGCACCGCGGACATTGGTCTGATCGAAGATAACATCATTTGCAAAGTAGGGGAAGAGGTCGCCGATAAAGCGTTCAAGCATTTTGCTGTCTTTGTTAAGAGATTCTGCATCAGCACTCTTGGAAACTTCCATATATTTCAAACGGAGAACGCGGCACAATGCACGGTCGATCATATCGGTTGAAACGGGGCTGTCGCCGGTAACATGGAAAGTCTGATTGGCAACATCTCTCTGGAAAAGTTTAGTGATGGC
The DNA here is from genome assembly GCA_045635285.1 of Victivallaceae bacterium. Taxonomy (GTDB): domain Bacteria; phylum Verrucomicrobiota; class Lentisphaeria; order Victivallales; family Victivallaceae; genus RGIG5270. Next base: position 710 of record JAZRBX010000260.1, on the reverse strand, counting down.
ATACTGAACATAATCAATGGGAGTGAAATAAATACGTTCAGAAGCAACAGTGTTGAAGTGGATGTTCAAATCGTATTCCTCTGCGGGATTGACACCTTCTTTGGCGCAATGATGGCTTTTGAGTTTAGCGAGGAATTCGAGGATACGGTAGAATGCGAGGGGTTTGCGGATTTTGCCGTCTTCCAGACGACCGGTGATGATACCGGGACGGTAGATGGTAAAGGGGATACCGCAATCACGAACCAGACCTTCAGACTGGAATTTACTTGATTCGTAGGGGTTGTTGAATTCGTTGCAAGCGGGGCGTGCTTCCATGGCACGGCCGACGGTTTTGCCTGCGACATAAGCGGTACTGACATAATGGAACTCTTTGAGGTTAAGGAGTTTGGCAAGAGCGATCATATTTTCGGTACCGTTGTAATTGATCTTGAAAGTTTTGCCGGTGGGGTCTTTGCCGAGGTTGACGTCTGCGGCGCAATGGAACATGCTGTTGACACCTTCCATGACGGGGAGTTTGGCGATTTCTTCAGGATTGATGGTAGTAACATCACCGTCGACGACTTCGATATTACCGATGATCTCGTTGAAAAGTTCGGGAGTTCCGTCGAATTCGCACTGTTCTTTCACGATGTCATAGACACGGTCATAAGCACTTTTGACGGGAGATTTACGGGTGAGACAGACGAATTTAGTACCTTTTTGATCGCGGG
>JAZRBX010000259.1:0-4196 GCA_045635285.1 Victivallaceae bacterium | reverse complement strand
ATCTGCCCAGCGTCCTCTGCCGATGATCGCATCATTAACTCCGAGAAATATCGAAAGTGCATCAAATTTCTGTTTGAAGAGTACCGATTCCAAACGCATCAATGCAAGAGGAGTTTTATCTCCTTTGCGGCCCGCATTTATGACCTTGATATTTTTGTCAGCCAGAGCTTCTGCGAGAAATCCGACATAAGAATTTCTGTCCGAAGTCAAACTGTCCCCCCAGCAGATCAGAGTATCATTTTCATTTAAAAAAGGGCTGTCATATGTCACCATTTTTCATACGCCTTCCATTAAAAATTCTTCCATACAATACGGAATATACATTTGGCTTTGCATTTTGCAAACAAAATTCACAAATTTTTCGTGAAACAACATAAAAAAAACTGGCAAAAACGGATTTTTATGTTATTATTATTACAATAAGAAAGTTTTTACATGGTATTAAAATGAGCGACACTAAAGAAAACGGAAAAAAATCCGCCGGACTTGAAAAGCTGTCAAGTTCCGGAGATTTTCTGCATTTTCAGGATTTGGATAAATCTTTTTTCCGTTATCTTGAAGATTTGAAACGATTTGAAGTCTGTTCTGATTCGGACAAAGACGAATTAATCTGGCGGGTGGACAATGCAATGAATAAATTGCAGGAAATCATCTTTTCTTTTGCACCTGCTGTTATTGCATTTATGCATACTCTGGAGGATCTGTATATCGGAGAGAAACTTTCATATACAGATATTTTTCCGTCCTCATCCTTGCAGAAAGCCTCCGCAGAACTGCACAATTCTTTCGCTGAAAAATGGCATGAACATATTGAGAAACTCCTCAATGAACTTAAAAAAGATTTCCGCTCCGCACACAGCGAAAATATACGCGCAGAACTCATAACAGAATGCAGTCTCTTCAGAATAAATTATGATTATCTTGATATTTTCTTCAACCGCATTACCGATTATCTGACTTTGTGGAGCGAAGATGATTCCCTGCATATACGCAACAGCAGCAAACTTATAAAAAGTTACAGCCCCGAACAGCGTTCTTTCCTCTCCGAAAAATTCCTTCTCCCCGGAGAATTGCTCGACATACACCTCAAATCACTCTTTGATATCCATTCAAAATTAACCACGCTCAAACACGAAATCCTCAAAAATCACCTCCGTCTGGTCATCAGTATCGCCAGCAAATTCCGCAACAGAGGCGTTCCGTTCAACGACATTATTCAGGAGGGCAACCTCGGGTTGATGCGCGCCATCGACAAATTCGATCCGCACCTCGGTCATAAATTCAGCACATACGCCGTCTGGTGGATCAAACAGAATATCATTCAGGGGATCGCCGATCAGTCCCGAACCATCCGTATCCCCTCTCACATGCTCACTTTGATAAACAAAATAAATCACACCGAACAGAAACTTCTGCAAATTTACGGCAGAGAACCCGACTCCGAAGAAATCGCCGCCGAACTCGAACTCAGCACCGCCAAAGTCAATGCCATTCGCTGTATGGCAAGACAGGCGATCTCTCTTCAATCCCCCATCGGCAATGAAAGTGAAAATTTCTCTCTGGAAGACACTTTGCAGGACAATACCGAAAGCAGGAATTTCACCGATTTTGACAAGGATGTAACCTACCGTATGCTATATAAACTTCTCCGCACCCTCTCAAAAAGAGAACAGGAGATCATCACTCTGCGTTTCGGACTTTTCGGCAATAAACCAACCCCCTTTACTGAATTGAGCAAACGCTACAACCTGACCCGTGAACGGGTACGCCAGCTCGAACTCAAAATCCTCAACAAACTGCGTGCCCCCGATAAATTAAAACTACTCGATTACCATTTAAACAACGACCAAAAATAAGGTGAAATATGTCAGAAAATACAAATATTTTTCGAAAAAGACGCAGTATCCGCAAATTCAAACCGGGGAAAATTCCGCAGGAAATCATCACCGAAATCCTCAAAGATGCAATGTCAGGTCCGTCCGCCATGCGGCGTGATCCGTGGGAATTCATCGTTATTGACCAAGCTCAAATCCTTGCTGATGTCGCCTCTTTTCTGCCCTACGGCGCCATGCTCAAAGATGCTTCATGCGGCATAATCGTCTGCGGCAATATCGCCGAAGCGCACATGAATTTGCTCTCATACATGCTTCAGGATGTCAGTGCCGCCGTTGAAAATATTCTGCTCTCGGCAGAATCTCACGATCTCGGGACATGCTGGCTCGGAGTTCATCCCCGTGAAGAAAGAGTTGAAGCCATCTCCAATTATTTCAAACTGCCGCCTGACATAATCCCCGTTGCCGCCATCGCCATCGGCTTCAAAGATGAAATCAAAGAACCGGAAACCCGATTCAATCAAAATAAAATACACTTCAACAGGTTCTGAAAATGAAAAATCCCCTGCTTTCACTGCGGCAAATCCAAAAATCTTATCAAAAAGGCAAAAATGTCCTGCTTCCTTTTGATCTCGATATTGCGGAAAATGAAATATTTTTTCTTCTCGGTCCTTCCGGCTGCGGCAAATCCACATTGCTCCGCATAATTGCCGGACTGCTCATGCAGGACAGCGGCGATTGTATTCTCAAAGGTCAGAATATCAATGACTTCCCACCCGAAAAACGAAAAATGAGCATGGTCTTCCAGAATTACGCTCTCTGGCCGCATTTGACCGTGGCGGAAAACATCGCTTTCGGTATGAAAATGGCAAAAATGCCGAAAAATGAAATTGCCGCAGAGGTTGAATCATTGCTGAAACTCGTTCAGCTTGAAGGATTTGAAAAAAGACAAATCGCTGAACTTTCAGGCGGACAGCAGCAGCGTGTCGCGCTGGCAAGAGCATTGGCAGTCAAACCAGATCTACTGCTTCTGGATGAACCTCTGTCAAATCTTGACAGCAAACTGCGTGATACCATGCGGACGGAGATCAGACGCATTCTCAAAAGCAGGAAAGTTTCTGCAATATATGTTACGCATGACCGCACGGAAGCATTATCCATTGCCGACCGTATCGGCATTATGCAGAACGGCAGGATCATCCAATGCGGCACGCCGCATGAACTTTATTTCGCTCCCGAAAGTGCATTTGCCGCAGAATTTCTCGGCAATATAAATCTTTTTGACGGCAGAATAATTGCCGGAGATGATGATTTTTATACAGTTGAAACAGAAGGTGCCGTCTGGCAGATACCATGTACCGGCAATCAGAAATTTGCTGTCGGAGAGGAAGTTTTTGCAGGAGTAAGAGATGAACATTTCTCCTTTGAAGTGCAGGAAAACTGCAACTCCATCTCCGCAGTTCTTGCCGAAAAAACTTTCATGGGCGACCATACTGAATACCGTTTCATCAGTGAAAAATCCGTGATAAATGTCCGCTGTGTAAATGACATCGCGCTCTCTGTCGGAGAAAAAATTTCCGTTTTTACAGACCGTAAACATACTATGGTGTTAAAGAAAAAATGAAAAAGAAGTTTTTTGCACTCGGCATTTTTCTGCTGCTTCTTTGCATTCCTTTTGTCTTCAAAGCACCGTCAGAGGCAAGCGATTTCGCCGAAGACAGCGATACTCTCGTTATCGTAACTCCGCATGTGGAAACAATCAAAAGTGAATTTGAACATGCGTTCAAAAAATATTACTTTGAAAAATACGGACGCTCCGTAAATATTGATTACCGCAATATGGGCGGCACTGCCGACATCATCCGCTTCATCGCCGACCGTTTTGAATCCGAATTCCGCCGTTATTACGAAAAAAACGGTTTGACATGGAACAGCAAAGTTCGGGGAGCTTTCACCGTAAATCAACCCGTAACTGCCGATCCTGAAATGAAAAATGCCAGAAAAATGTTTCTCGATTCCGATGTTGGTATCGGTGTCGATCTCTTTTTCGGCGGCGGCACCTACGATCAGGCGAAACTGGCAAAAATCGGTTATGCCGTTGACGCAGGTGTGAAAGAACGCCATGCAGATTATTTCTCCCCCCATGCGATCCCCGAAACTTTTGCAGGCGAGCGTCTTTATGATCCGGACGGACGGTATTACGGAGTTTGCCTGTCAAGTTTCGGCATCTGTCTGAATCCCGATGCGGTTGCAGAATGCGGCATTGCCCCCGCAGAAATTAAATGCTGGGACGATATGGGCAGAAAAGAATTTTTCGGCAGAACGATCATCGCCGACCCGTCAAAATCAGGCTCTATTACCAAA
>JAZRBX010000258.1:0-5617 GCA_045635285.1 Victivallaceae bacterium | reverse complement strand
CATGGTGCATGAAAGTCGGCAGATAGGAAAAGAGGACATCGCCTTTCTGAATGGATTTGCCGTCCATGAATTTATCAGCGTCGAAGCTGACGATCATGCCGGGCTGATCCATTTTGATTTTACCTTTTGAGCGGCCGCCGGGTTTGATATTCATTACTTCTTCACCGGCTTTGAGGACTCTGTTTTTGCGGATGTCATTTTTGCTCAAAACGACAGCCGGCTGATCATAGACATATTTGACTTCCACCTGACCGCAGGGGAGGTATTTGTATTCAAAAAGTCCGGCGGGGTCCTTTACAATTTTTTCAGCGACTTTGCAATCGGTATTTGCCTGAACGGCAAAACCGACTGTCATAAGTGCGAAAAGTATCAATCCTTTGATAATACGCATTTTATTACTTCTCCTCAACAACGGCGATGACATCACCTGCGGCGACGACTGCGCCCTGTGAAACTGCGATACTGCTGATAACGCAATCGTTTTCAGCTTTGATTTCGGTTTCCATCTTCATGGCTTCGATAATCATAATCACTTCGCCGGCAGCAACTTCTGCACCTTCAGAAGCGATGATTTTGGTAATAGTCCCGGGAAGTGGAGATTTGACTTCTTTGCCTTCCCCGGATGAAGCTGCGGGAGCTGCGGCAGGAGCTGCTGCACCTTCGGAAACTTTGATATTGAAAGTTTTGCCGTTGACGGTTGCTGTATAAGCATCACCTGCGGCATTGAGTTTGACGGTAACATTTTTGCCGTCAACGTTTGCGGTGTATGCTTCATCGGATTTTTTAGCGGCTTTGGGTTCTTCTTTGTAACGGATACCGAAGGGTTTGTTGCCTTTGAGGAATTCGATACCTTTTGCTCCGCAGGCGGCGGCGATGAAGATATTTTCTTCAGTTACTTCAAGACCGTTGTCCTGCAAAAGTTTGGTGTTGTAGGCAATACCGAGTTCGGGATTTGCGTCATTGAGTTCGACGACGGCTTTGGTGGTGGGTTCTTTGCCGAGCTGTTCGGATGCCCATTTGACGATCTGGGGATCGGGTTCGACGGGAGTTTTGCCGAAGTAGCCGAGGACCATTTTGCCGTAGCCGTTGGGGTCGATTTTCCAAGAACCGTCGGGATTTTTGCCCATGACGGCGTTACGGAAAGCCTGCTGGAAGTAGAACTGGCTGACGGGGGTAACGGAAGTGCCGAAACCGCCTTTGGCGACGACTTCACGCATTTCTGCGATAGCAGCATCGTATTTGTCGATGCAGTTGTTGTCGCGCATCATCTGGGTATTTGCAGTCAGAGCGCCGCCGGGCATGGGGCTGAAAATGATTTCAGGGGAAACCTGCATGGATTCGGGGGGCATAAAATATTTGTCGAGGCAGTTTTTGAAGATTTTTTCGACGTTCATGATCTTTTCGGGATCGATGTCGAGAGTGTATTCAGTGCCGCGCAAACGCTGATACATAACGAGGATGTCTGCTTCACAGGTGCCGCCGGAGAGGGGTGCCATAGCAAGGTCGATAACATCTGCGCCGGCTTCAATAGCAGCCATATTGCATGCGACAGCCATACCTGCGGTATCGTGAGTATGGAACTGGATTTCTTTGTCAGCACCGATGAGTGCGCGGGCCTGTTTGATTGTTTCATAAACAGTTGCGGGGGTGGAAGTGCCAGAAGCATCTTTGAAAGCGACGCTGTCAAAAGGAATGTCGCTGGCAAGGATTTCTTTCAAGCGGTCGATGTAGAATTTGGGAGTGTGAGCGTATGCTTCGTTCAAACCGGGAGCAAGACCCATCATGGTAACGGTGATCTGATGTTTCAGACCGTGTTTGGCGATAGCTTTACCGGAAACATCCAAATTACGGACGTCATTGAGGGCATCGAAGTTGCGGATGGTGGTGATGCCGTGTTTTTTGAAAAGTTTGGCATGAAGGACAATGATATCGCTGGACTGTGAAGACAGACCGACAACGTTGACACCACGGGAAAGAGTCTGCAAATTGACATCGGGTCCAACGGTTTCACGCCATTTGTCCATCATTTCGAAGGCGTCTTCCTGGCAGTAGAAATAAAGGCTCTGGAAGCGGGCACCGCCGCCGATTTCGATATGATTGATTCCGGCTTTGACTGCGGCATCAAGTGCGGGCAGGAAGTCGTCAGTTTTTACACGGGCACCGAGGCAGGACTGGAATCCGTCACGGAAAGAGCAGTCCATGAATTTGATTTTTTTCATTTGATATATTCCTTATTGATAGATTAATGTTATTATTTGCGGAAATGTTCGACAGCGGCAACTGCGGCAGCGGCAATATCGGCATCGCTCTGTGATGCTTTTTTTGCGGCTGGTTTGGCAGCGGGAGCGGCTTCAAATTTTGCGAAAGGTGCCAGCACTTTTGCCATGAGATTCATACAGAAAATCATGATCAAAAGGAAAGAGAACACCATACCCATACCCATGACCATAAGTCTGAGTCCGTCCAAAAAGAGGTCCATATAAGATCCTTTCTGTTAAATATGTTAAAAAATTATAATAAGTTTCTTAAAGACTCTTTGTCAATGCTGACATCTCCGGCGAAAAAGCTCTCCGAATTTCCGTCGTCGAACCGCATTTGTAACGCCCCGTCTTCCCGGATACTTTCAAAAATGCCTTTTCTGCAAATTCCGTCGGCACTGATTATGCCGATTTTTCTGCCGATAAGAGCATTTTCTTTCTCCCAGAAGGAGCGTAAAGACGCAGAATCCTCTAAATACATAATATAGCATTGTTTTGCAAAAAAAGCGAATTTTTTTGCAACTTTTTTTAAATTAAATTTGCGTTTGGAAATGACGGATAAAGATGTTGCCGCCTGGTCGATTTTTGCAAGTTCTTCCGGTTCAAAATTTATATTAATGCCGATGCCGGCGGCGATGGAATTTATTTTTCCGTTTTTGATGGAGCAGCCTTCACAGAGTATGCCTGCGATTTTGGCATTCCCGTGGTAAATATCATTGGGCCATTTGATGAAAAAATTTCCTTCAGGACAGAAAAAACGCAAGGTTTCAAGTGCCGCAAGCGCAACGATCGACCCGCAAAGATAAGCGTCATGCACCTGTTTGATGCACATGGTGGCGTAAATATTTGTATTTGCCGGTGATTCCCAGACTCTGCCGCGTCTGCCTCTGCCGGAAGTCTGCTTGAAAGCGATAATTATTTCGCCGTCATCGAGTCCGGCACAATGAGTTTTGACATACATATTGGTAGAGTCAAGCTCATCAAAAAAGGTCAATTTGCAATCGGTCATCAATTCTCCGTAAAAAGATGCAGTCTGAATTTTTTAGCGTCCAAAGTGCGGGCTTTTTTCATAAGTTCAGGTGAAATCTCTCCGTTTTTGGCAAAAATCACGACATCTTTTCCTTCAATTTCATCGAGCAGAGCATTGACGGCGGTATCATCGGTATTTTTCAATTCAATCACATCCTGATCGGTCATGTAGAAACGGACAACATGGTACATTTCAGGAGAAGCGTAGAGTTTATAAGCCTCTTTCCGCTCTGAATCAACGGCGATATTCATGACATTTTTAAGCTCCTGTGCGGAGATTTCATAGTGCCACAAAATGCTCATTGAGGCGAAAAGTCCGACCGACAATCCGAAAAAATACGCTTTGACACGGCTGCCTGTTTTCGGACGGATATAGCTCAAAAGGATGAAAATCCCCCAAACCATTATCGCCAGTGTGAAGTTGCGGAGAATGTCGAAGTTTGCGGAAACAAGCTGATAAACCGACCAGGTGCATAATCCCAGTGCAAAAAACAGCATGAGCGTATCAAAAAGTATGTGTTTATTGCGGGTGCGCATGTAGTTTACAAAACCTGCTCCCACCAGAAAAGAATACGGCAGATAGGTCAGCGGCAGATCGGCGATGAAAACTTTGGTGTTCAGCATTACGGAAATTATCCCGACAATCAGAAAAATAAGCGTGAATCTGAAAATGCTTTGGCTGAAAAAATGTTTGACATAACCTTTGTAACCTCTGATCGCACAGAGCAGAAATACTGATGACGGCAGAATGCCGAGAGCCATCAGACGGAGATTTTTCAGAATGTCGCTTAAAAAATTCCCGCTGAACAATGCGGAAATATTATTGGCAAGATCAGTGTAGAGTACGGTCAATTCATAATGCCAAACTTTGTGGATGCAATGCCCGTAGGTGAGCAGAAAACCCAGCGTTACTGCTGAAATGACAAGCGGAATAAGCAGCATATCCCAGTATTTTTTCTCCCACAGCAGGAAAATAACGGCGATGATAAACGACATGAAAAACGGCGAAACTCCGTTGATAATAAGCGAGAGCGCAGTCAGAAATCCGCACAGAATGAGCAGACTTATACGCTGTATGCTGAAACGGTTTTCCCGCGATGCCATGAAAAATGCACCGAGCGCAAGCACATTGAAAAATTCACCCCAAACCGTATTCTGCGGTATCAACGGCGAATAAAAACACCAGAATGATGTGAAAAAAAGCAGCGAGGACATGACCCCTGTCATGGTGTCATTGATACATTTTTTGACCGCAAAAAGTGCGAGAAAACTCATCAGTGCCACAACGATTATATTGCCGAGCCTTAACCCGAATGCGTTGTTGCCGAAATATTTGAGTGAAGCACCTGCAAGACAGCTGTCGAGTTGTTCGAGATTAAATGCTTTATTTGCAAATATTTCTGAAGATTGAGCCGCTTTCAGACATTCTGCCTGTGTAACGGGGGCGGTCAGCGACGGTCCGAAGTACAGCAGAATAAAAAAACCAATGGATATCCAAACATATTTTTTCATAAAAACCTCTTGATTGCAGTACACTTCGTTCAATATACACCGTTTTTGCATAAAAAGCAAAAAAAATCTGTAAATTTATTTTTCTTTTTGTATTTTAAGCGTATATTACAGCAAAAGAGGATTGAAATGAAAAAAAGATTTAAACATATTTATCTGGAACTTACCGACATCTGCGACCGTCGCTGCAGTTTCTGTCCTGAAGTAAAGAGGGCAAAACTTTTTATGCCCCGAGCGGATGCTTTTGCCTTTCTGGATCAGATCGCGGAAGTGTCGGAGGCGGTTTATTATCATTTGCAGGGGGAATCGCTGCTGCATCCGGATTTTTGTGAGATTTCGGAATATGCCGCCGGACTCAATTTGGTGCAGAAGCTTACGACTAATGCTTCGCACTTGGATAAATATGCAGATTTTCTGCTCGGCGGAAATTTTTATCAGATAAATTTTTCAATCCAGTCCCTGAATGAAGTCGGTGAGTCTGAAAGATTGCGTGTTCTGGAAAACATTGCCGAATTTACTTTGAAGGCTTTGGTCAAATGCCCTGAAATGTATATAAATTTCCGCTATTGGCAGAATTCTGCTCCCGATGTTTCGTTTTTTGCAGAGAAATTCGGTGTTCCCGCAGAAAAATGGCTTCCTGCCGACGGCAGATACAATGTTAAGGTCAAAGACAGACTTTATTGTACCTTTGACCGTGAATTTCAATGGCCGTCAGAGCAGGAAACGACAAGAATCAACGGGAAATACGGCTCTTGTTATGGTTTGCTGGATCATTGCGGAGTGCTTTGTGACGGCAGGGTCGTGCCGTGCTGTCTGGATCA
>JAZRBX010000257.1:0-1647 GCA_045635285.1 Victivallaceae bacterium | reverse complement strand
TTGGAAAACGGTGGATATCTCGTATTCGACCACACGGAAGCGATGACGGTGGTGGACGTGAACACGGGCAGTTTTATCGGGGATAAGAACTTGGAAGAAACGGTGTTCGCCGTCAATTTACAAGCCGCAGAGGAAATCGCGCGCCAGCTGCGTTTGCGTAATGTCGGAGGCTTGGTCGTTATCGACTTTATCGACATGCGCCCGCAGAAGGACCGTGAAGAAATCTACAAGGCCATGAAAAAATTTATCAAGGAAGACCCTGCAAAAACCAAAGTCCTCCCCATCAGCAAATTCGGACTTATGGAGATGACCAGACAGAGAGAACAGGAAAGTTTGTCAAGTGCCATTTTCGATCCGTGTCCCTACTGCAAAGGTTCAGGCATGGTCATGTCCGCAGAGAGCATGAGCGTCGCCATCCAGCGCCGCCTGACGGAACTTCTCAAAGAATCAAAATACAAAAAAACTCCCTTCCGTCTGATCATGCACCCCGAAATCCTCGCCCGCTTGAAAAACGAAGATTCAAGCCTGCTCTCGGATATTGAAAAAAAATATCAGCACGACCTCTCTTTCCGTGCCGATCCCGATATGCACCTCGAAGAATTCAAAATCGTCGATGCCGAAACCATGCAGGAGCTTGTATGACGGAAAATTACAAAATTCCGCAGCATGTCGCCATTATCATGGACGGCAACGGACGCTGGGCAACAGAAAAAGGACTCCCCCGCAGTGAAGGACATAAAGCAGGCGCCGAACGCATCGGGACTTTGCTTGATTGTGCCAAAAAGTTAAAAATACCTTTCATAACCGTCTACGCTTTCAGCACCGAAAACTGGAAGCGGCCGCAGGCGGAAGTCGATGCGCTGATGATGCTGCTCAATAAATTTCTCAACTCCTGTCTTGATAAATTACAAAAAGAAAACATACGCCTCTGCATAAGCGGCAGAACCGAAGAACTTGCTCCGCATTTGCAGAAAAAAATAACCGAAGTTACCAACGCGACCCGCAATAATAACGCCCTGACTTTCACCATCGCTCTCAACTACGGAGGAAGAAGCGAAATTGCCGACGCCGCAAAAAAAATTGCCGCAAAAATCAAATCAGGCGAACTTTCCGTCGAAAATGTCGATGAAAAAATTTTTGCAGAACACCTTTATCACCCCGAACTTCCTGATGTCGACCTGCTCATACGCACCGGCGGCGAAATGCGGGTAAGCAACTTCCTGCTCTGGGAGATTTCCTATGCTGAATTTTTCGTAACAGATACTTACTGGCCCGACTTCAATGAAAAAAAACTGATTGAAGCATTGGATGCCTACAACAAACGCGACCGCAGACTCGGCGGCTTGAACAAATAAGACCATCTCCGTAAAAAAACTCTGCTCACAACCAAAGGAACAGAGTCTAAAAAAAACGCCTCTGTCGGAAAACAGAGGCGTTTTTTATTTTTTATTTTCTGAATATCAGACAGTTCTGATTTTCAAATTTGCACCGTTATCGTGTACAATGCGTCTGCCGTTTTTGCGGGCTTCATCAGCATCAGAAATTGCTTTAAGAAGTGCAGCTCCGGCATTTGCGATACATTCGGCTTCGATTTTTGCACCGATTTCTGCAGTTGCCTCTTCGGGATAACCCATGACACCGATTTTG
>JAZRBX010000256.1:0-2018 GCA_045635285.1 Victivallaceae bacterium | reverse complement strand
ATCATCGCATAACCGCCGCCGAATGTAAAAACCGCTATCTTGGCAAAAAGCAGAAAAAGAAACAAAGGATTCATTTTGATTCCTCCTGTTTTTTTCCGTTTTTATGCAGATTGATAAAAACTCCCGCAACTCCGGCAAAACCTCCTGCAATAATTATGAAAATAAGATTTATGTCGGTAAATATCAGCAGAAGAAATGCCGCAACCGTCAAAAATACAGTGAGTTTGTTTTTGCATATCGTTTTACGCATTTTGATTGCAGAGTGAAGTATCAATGCGGCAACTCCGGCACGCACCCCGGCAAAAGCATTGTCCATCCATTCCCCCTGCAGATAAGGCATGATCGCCGCTATCCCCATAATCAGCAGAAACGGCACAATGACAACCCCCAGCGTCGCCGACAAAGCACCGGCAACTCCCGCCAGACGCATTCCTATAAAGCCTGACATATTGACGGCAATGATGCCCGGCATGGACTGCCCGAATGCCACAGTATCGACAATATCCTCCGGTTTCAGATCGCCCGCAGGTTCAGTAAAATATTTTTCAATCAGCGGTATCATAGTCAGACCGCCGCCAACGCTGACAGATGAAATTTTGACAAAATTCCAGAAAAGCTGCCAGAGTATCCGTTTATTTTTCATGATTTCACTTGGTTATTTTAAGAGGCGGAGCGTTAAGTTTGACTTCAGGCTGCAATTTTATAAGCATATCAGATGAAAAACTTTCTTTTGCGGAAAGAGGCGGACGATCTTCGATATCGCCGGTTTTGCCGCCGCCGAAATAATAAATTATAATCAGCACAATACCAATCAGCAATGCAGTTACAGCAACGCCCAATGCAATCATTATCGTACGCAGTTTACTGGCATTTTCTTCACTGTGGTCGTATGATATATACATATTTTCCATATCTTCCGGCCAGACAAATTCCATGCGGTCCCGCACTTTTTGAGTAAGTGCAGTTATTTCATCATCCGTCAGACGGTAGATTTTACCGAGTTTGCGGATATAGGCAATGATAAAAACTTCCGGAGGCAGATTGTCGTAATCTTCACGCTCCAATGCGGCAAGGAAACTCTCCTTGATACGCAATTCGTCGGCAAGATCCGTCAGAGAAATACAAACCGCTTCACGCAGATTGCGCAGAGTTTCTCCGAAATGTTCAGGATCTATCTTCACATCCGGACGGCGGATCTTATCAATAGTGCGGACTACCGGAGCAGGCTCATTGATATACATGCTGTCAATATTTTTCTCTGCTTCATCATTGAATGAAAAATCTTTTGCTCCATTTTTTTCATCCGCATCGATCATGGCGGAAAGATTGCGGATCTCCTCATCCGTCAAAACTCCGTCATTTGTACTGTTTATGCCGTCATTTGCATTTTCCATGCTGAAATCTGACGGATTTTCCATATTTTCAAAATCCGTCGTTTCATCTTTCGGCACATTGTTTTTCACATCAGAAGATTGTGAATCAAAATCATCAAAAAGGTCATCCATAATTTTTACGCTCCCTCTATTTCATCAAATACAAGAATCTGCCGCTTGTTTCCGCCCGATGTCTGCGGGCCGATAATACCGCGGTTTTCAAAAAGTTCCATCAGATTAGCGGCACGATTGTAACCGATACCCAGACGGCGCTGCAAATAACTGGTACTTGCCTGCCGTGTGGAGAAAACTATCTCCAATGCACGCAAAGTCAAATCATCGTCCCCGGGTTCCGAATATTTATGCACCATCGGTGCGTATTCCTGTGAAATTATATCATCCATGACATCATCAAGTTCTGTCCTTGAATCATTATCACGCAGAGGTGAAACGCCGTCTTCATCCGCTTCATTTTCATCGATCAGCACCTCATCATTGAACTCCTGCGGACGCTGGGCAGAGATAAAATTGACCACTTGTTTGATGTCCTCATCCTGCAACATAGCCCCCTGCACACGCTCAAGCACGGATGAACCGACGGGAGTGTAGAGCATATCACCTTTGCCGAGCAGCATTTCCGCACCG
>JAZRBX010000255.1:0-2433 GCA_045635285.1 Victivallaceae bacterium | reverse complement strand
TGTCGATAGTTTGAAACGGAGTTTCCCGATGCAGGAGATGATCTGCAATTTCCATAGTCAGGCCGAATCCGTTGGCGGCCTCTTTGATCCATTCGCCCATAAAAACTCCTTATTTCAACGCATGTTGTTGAAAAACTCTCTGAATTTGGAACCTGCGGGGATCATAGATGCGGCTTTCTGCCTGTCGCCGAAGCAGAATTCATAGAAAAACGGCAGATAGTTTATATCTTTGACATTTTTCAATTTTTTGATGCAGACTTCAAAGAATTTTGCACGGACTCTGTCATCATTGAGTGAAAGTTTTCTGACTTTTTCAGTCATAGTGCTTTGAACTGTCAATTCATGTTTGGCAAAATCAACATCCAGTATCTCGACCTGTCCGTAACGCGGAACTACAAAAATAATGTTTTTGAAAACCCCTTTGCCGGAAGTCATAAGTTTATATGCCGCACGGGTACGCGGGAGTTCAGATTTCAGACTTATTGCGAAATTATTAAGTTTGGTAAAAATCGGCATCTGAATACCTTCAGGGCGGTATTCCTCAAAAAGATTATCGACCATGCTGTTGAATTCATCGACTTTTGCATCATCGTAAATTGCCGCATTGAAAGCATTGGCAAGTTTGAGATAAACAGAGGTAATCTTTACCTGATAAGCGCGGACTAATTCTTCATTTCTGCGTTTTTCTTCTGCAGCTCTCTGACGGGCGGCTTCGGCATCTGCGGCGGCTTTGGCGGCACGGGCCTCTTCGGCTTTGCGTGCGGCTTCGATACGGGCTTCCTGGGCCTTGCGTTCATTTTCTATTCTCACCCGTTCTGCGATTTCACGGTTATGAACAGCGGCGGCGGAAGCTCTGGCAGGTTCCATCCATACTTTTTCCTCGGTTTGAGTACGGAGCTGCATAAGTTTTTCAAAAGGTTCTTTTTCTGCGGGAAGCTGCGGTCTGCCTTTATCAAAGACAAAATCATCGACCATCTGAATAAATTTTTTGCCTTGCGACGGATTATCGGCGATGAATTTTTCAAGTTTTTCAATTTCGGGGATATAATCCTTACGCAGTTCTTCAATAGAAAGTTTTCTGGTCTTCTCCGGAACACGGTAAGCAGTATTACGGGCGGCGACTTCGCGTTCTTTGTTCCATTTTGCAATATCATCCAAAACGGGAGCTTTCCAATTATTCTTATAAAGGTAGAAAACGATCCCGCCGCCGCAGAGCAAAAGTATCACGCCGACAACAATAAGAACTTTTACATACCCCGGAATCTGCTTGGCAGCAGCAACACTTTTTGCTGATTTTCCGCTTTGTTTAGAATTCTTGCCATCTTTTGAATTTTTTTCGCCTTTTTTAACGGCTGAAGCATCTTTTTTCTCTGCTTTTTCTTTTTTTTCAGCGTTCTCCGGCTTTTCAGGTTTCACCGGTTTTGGAGGAACAGCAGGAGTTACAGCAACAGGTTTCAATACCGCAGTGGGCATCGGTGCGCCAACGGGCGAAGCCGGTGCAGGAGCCGGAGCAGGAGTTTCCGGTGTTTTATCATTCAAAACTGTTACTTTGGGAACCACCTGTATCGGTTTGGCAAGTTTGGGTACTGCAACGGATGCGGAATTGGCTTTTTTAAGATTCGGAACCGCAACAGCTTTGCCTGCGCCGGAAGATGCAGGATTAAGCACCGGCTTGGCAGCAGACGGAGCTGCCGCAGAAGAAGCAGGCTTTAAAACAGGTTTTTTTGAAGATACAGGAGTTTTGTTCTGCACTGCTGCAGGTGCAGGAGCAGCAGAAGCTGCACTGCCGGCTTTCGGCATCGGAAGTTTGCCTCCGATAGCAAGTTTTCTGGCACCGTCGCTGCCAGAAACGATACCGGCAACAGCGGGTGCGGGAGGTTCGGGGGCACTTGCAGGTTCTGACGGATTTTTGATAAAATCCAGCAAATCTTTGACCACATCAGCGGCACTCTGGTAACGCTGTTCAACATTTTTTTCCATCATTCTGGTAATGATATTGCTCAATTTTCCAGGAACGGAAGGGTCTCTGTCTTTCGGAGGAATAAAAGTTCCGTTGACATGCTGATGGGCAATTTCAGTAACGTTTTCTCCGGTGTACGGGAAAACTCCGGTTACCAGATGATACAATGTAGCACCCAAACTGTAAATATCACTGCGCACATCAGTAAGTTCTCCGAGCAGTTGTTCCGGACTGATATATTGCGGAGTTCCGAGGACCTCATTCTCATCTTCATTTTCGGTATCACCGAATTTGGTAGCAAGACCGAGGTCGGCAAGTTTAGCCTTGCCGTTTTTGGTGATCATAATATTATCGGGTTTGATGTCGTGGTGAACGATTTTGCTTTCCATCCATGCGTAATCAAGAGCCCCTGCAATATCTTTAACGATTCCGGCGGCTTTGACAGGGTCGATTTTGCCGTCGCGTGCAAGAAT
>JAZRBX010000254.1:0-11338 GCA_045635285.1 Victivallaceae bacterium | reverse complement strand
AGAGACCGATCTGGCTCTGGATTTCAGTCATACGGAAGTTGAAACCTACGCGGCGATGGATGTAAAGCTGTTTGCCTTCCATTTCGAGAAGGTTGAGTTTGGCTTTGTCGTCATAGCCGTGGTCGCGGAAAGAGCGGCATTCCCAGGCGAGATCATCATCATTGGTGACAACCATACCGCCTTCACCGCCGGTGGTGAAATGTTTGGACTGGCAGAAGCTGAAACATCCGACATTACCGATGGTACCGGCTTTTTTGCCTTTATAAACACCGCCGAAGCACTGAGCGCAGTCTTCAACAACATAGAGGTTGTGTTTTTTGGCGATTTCCATGATGGGATCCATATCGGCAACCATACCGTAAAGATGAACAACAACGATAGCTTTGGTGCGTTCAGTGATGGCTTCTTCGATTTTGGTCGGGTCGATCAGGTGGTCGGTTGCAACGTCAACAAAGACAGGGAGAGCACCTGCCTGAAGGGCACAGAAGCTGGAAGCAATAAAGCTGTAAGAAGTACAGATGACTTCGTCGCCGGGGCCGACGCCGAGAGAAGCGAGAGCGGTGTGCAATGCGCAGGTGCCGTTAGCAACGCTGATAGCATTTTTAACGCCGAGCCATTCAGCCCATTTCTTTTCAAATTCCATACCGACTTTACCGGTCCAGTAGTTGACTTTGCCGGATTTGAGGATGTCGGTGACTTTGTCATAGACTGCGGGGTTGAACTGGGGCCATGCGGGGAATGCACCTTCCCAAACTTTTTTTCCGCCATCAATTGCGAGTTGTTCTGCCATAGAGAACCTCCTTTTAGTTTGTTAAAATTCCATTAGGGCGAATTTAATACTTAATATATTATAATGTCAATATGCTCATAAAGCAACAAAAAAAGATTGGAATTTTCTATTAAAAAAATGTAAAATCTTACTGTTTTCTATGTATTTACTTGCCACAGCAATAAATTTGAGAGAATTTATTCCGCGCGCAAAACCTTGATCGGGTTCTGTTGAGCTGCTTTGTAAGCAGGGTACGTTCCGAAAATAATACCCACCAGACAGGAGATAATGAGCGAAGCAAGAATACTCCACACCGAATAAATCGTCGGCATACCGCTGTAATGAGTAATGACTTTAGCAATGCCGACACCGGTCAGAATACCCATGACACCGCCGCAGGTCGTAAGAAAAACAGTTTCCAGCAGAAACTGCATGATAATATCAGATTTCTGTGCGCCCAATGCACGGCGTGTACCGATCTCCTTGCGACGCTCATAAACGCTCGCAAGCATGATGTTCATAATACCGATACCACCGACAACCAGAGAAATACCGGCGATTGACGCCATGACGATCGTAAAAATATTCTGGGTTTGCTCCCGCTGTTTCAAAAGTTCAAACGGCACGACAATCCCCCAGTCACGAGTATCTCCGTGAGATTTGGAGAAAAAGTTTGAAATACGCTTGGCAGTATTGTCGATATGTGTAAGATCCGCAACTTTGACAATGATAAGGTCATAAACAACACGAATGATTTTATGTTTATTGCCTTCACGGAAAAAAGCGTAATCATTGTAATGCGCTCTCGATGTCGTCATAGGAATAATGATCATATTGCTCTGGGTGCCGATTTCCGGATACTGCGTCCCGTACGGATTATCAATAATGCCGATTATTTTGTAAACATCTCCCTCAACACGGATATTAGAGCCGACAACATCCTGTTTGCCGAGTTGAAAAAGCTGGCGTTTGACATTGGAGCCTATAACGCATACATTGAGTTTATTTTTGAAATCGGAAGCGCGGAACCAGCGTCCGTCGACAATGTCGCAGGGAGTATCATCAAAAAATGCATTATCCGCTCCGATAAGTTTGATATCAGTACGGGCAAGACCTTTCAATACTTTTTTTCTGGTATTGAAAAGCCCTGTAACTCTGTCGACATTATCCATTTTCAAAACATGCTGAACATCAACTTCCGTAATACCGTAGCGTTCGATCACACTTGCATCACTGTTGCCGTCGCTCTGTCCTTCCAGTGGCGGGCGTTGTGAAAAAACAATGATTTTGTCAATGCCCATGGCTTCGATCTGGGCAAGTGCAGCACGCTTCGCCCCCTCTGAAATCGCAAGCATGGCAATAACGCTGCCGACACCGAAAATCACTCCCAAAGAAGTAAGAAAGGAGCGGAACTTGTGCATCAGCAAGTTGTGTATCGCAAGTGTAAGAATGTCTCTTGGAAGCATCATGATAAAATTACTCCACGCTTTCTATTCTGCCGTCGCGCAGACGGATGATTTTGTCATAATGCGGGGCAAGCGCAGGATTGTGAGTAACCATAACAATCGTAACTCCGGAGTTGTGCAGTTCATGAAAAAGTCCCATGATTTCATCACTTGTCTTTTCGTCCAGATTCCCTGTCGGTTCATCCGCCAGGATAAAGGCGGGATTGTTGCTCAAAGCTCTGGCAATGGCAATACGCTGACATTCTCCGCCGGAGAGCTGTGTCGGTTTATGACCGAGGCGGTGTCCGAGTTTGACACGTTCCGCAAGTTCAAGTGCCCGTGCGGTGCGGATTTTGCGGGGTACTTTGGCATAAAGCATCGGCACTTCAATATTCTGTTCGACAGTCAGATACGGGAAAAGGTTGAAAGACTGAAAAATAAATCCGATTTTCTTGTTGCGTATGTCAGCAAGTTCATAGTCGGAGAGAGATTCTACCGGAATACCCTCAAGCAGATATTGACCGCTTGTCGGGGTATCCAGCAGTCCGAGGATATTGAGCAAAGTTGATTTACCCGAACCGCTTGTGCCGATAAAACCGACGAATTTGCCGCGTTCCACGCAGGCATCTATGCCTTTGAGAACGGGAACGTACAAATCGCCGTTGACATAAGTTTTGGTAATATTACGCAAATCAACGATATTCTGTACTTGCGATGCGGGAGCTGCACTTTTCATTGGCTGTCCTGTTTTTTCTGATAGGGACGATAGAGATAAACAATATCCCCTTCTTCAATACCTTCGGTGATCTGAACGAAGTTATCGTTGGACTCTCCGAGTTTGACATCCTGTTCGACGACGCCGGTCAGAGTATGTTTGTAAACATAGAAGCGGTCATTGTCTTCAAAGACGGCTTCAACCGGCACGAAAAGTGTCTGCGGAATGATTTTGGTAACAATATTGATCTGAACACTCATGCCGTTGACCAGCTTTGAAGACTGTTCGTCAAACTGTATCCTTGATTTGTAAACTTTGGGAGATGCACTGTCCCATGAAACCATATTGACCGGCAAAGTGGCAATACTGCTGATCTTGCCGGTGAATTTGACTCCGACGAGAGAATCCGGCGAGATGATTGCAGTATCTCCGACATTGACTTTGGAGCGGTACTCTTCCGGCAAGTCAAAGTCAACGATCAAATTTGACATTTCAGGAATGGTCAGAAGGACTTGACCCTTGCCTACATCCATACCGACTTTGACATCCAGTCTTCCCCAACGCTGGTCAGGATCGCCGTAAATGACCACCCCCTCAACGGGAGCGGAAATCACCATCATATCCATATATTCACGATGACGGTCAAGTTGAGTTTGAGTCATGCGGATGCGGCGGCGATAGTATTCAATGGAACGCCGTTTTTGAATGGTTTTTGAGTTTACGGAGATACGTACTTTCCGCAAATTCAATTGAGCTTGTTCCAAATCATTGGCCAGGCGTTTGATTTTGGTGGGATGATCATATCTGCGCCATGCACGGTAATCGCCTTCCACGTTTTCAAGAGCGATCTCTTTGCTGTCGATCGTATTCTGCTTGTTTTCCAGTTCTTCGCGGCGTTTTTCGTCGGCGGATTTATTTTCTTCATCGTTGCCGAGTTCGGAGTCACGGAGTTCGGTGTAGGCATTTTCGGCTGATTGCAAAGCAGACTCTGCGTTGCTGATATTGGTTTCATGATTATTGATAGTTCTTGCGCGTTCAAAGCGGCGGTATTTCCGCATGGCATCTTCGGCCTGCTGCAAACGGTCTTCTGCGGACTGGATATCTGCGGCATTGGTACTTTCGAGAATTTTCTGATCTTCGGTAGCGATATCGAGTTCTTTTTTGAGATTATCGAGGTCGATTTCGTAATCTTCGATTTTCTGTTTGAGTTCATCGGTTTCAAAACGGAGCAGAACGTCGCCTTTTTTGACCCATGTATTTTCGTCAACAACCCAGAGGAGTTTGGTTCTGAAGTTTGCCTGCAAAGCGAGTTTATGCTTGTTGCTGGCGTTGACGGAACCGCCCTGGATCAAGCCGATGGGCAAATCTTCACGGCGGACTTTATAGGTACGGTCGGACTCGGCATCGGTGGACTTGCGCTGTTCAGCTTCAGCATTTTTCTTCTGCTGATTGCTGCGGTACACAAAGAATGCCGTCACAGCCCCGGCGATCATCACGCCGAGTATCCAGTATTTCAAATATGGTTTTGAAAATATTTTCATACAGACATCCGTTTATTTGGCAGGTTGTTCAGCTTCAGTTGTATTTCCGGCGGCAACTTTTGCTTCCGCAGCGGCATTATTTTCGGGCAAAGTGCCGTCTCTGCGGCGGCGTTCATTGGAATTGGGCTCCCATGATTTGTCGAGAGAGCTGACCATTTCATCAATCAGACCGACGACAGCTTTTTCGTGTTTGGGTTTATTTTCGGGGTTATCGACGACGAGGTCGGCGACTTTTTCGCTGTCAAGCATCTGTTCATTGGGGTCATACATGAAACCGTAGAGGACATCATCGGGAGAAACGATATGCACTTTGACGAAAAAGACCAGCTGGATGACTTCACGGGAGTGATTTTTGCCGGTGAAAAGTTCACCGATAAGCGGAATATCACTCAAAACAGGAATGCGTTCCTCCTGCAAAGTATCACGGTTGGAGTAAAGGCCGCCGAGCATTACCACCTGACGGTCCTGCATGCGCAGATAACTTTCGATACTGCGGACGGAGATGACCGGCACGGGATAAGTCTGATCGCTGGAACCGCCGACGGGGAACGCTTCATAGCGGAGGACATTGGAAACCTGCGGATACAAACGCAGAGTAACATTATCGTCATTGATCATCTGCGGTTCGACTTCCAAAGTCACACCGACACGTTTATAGTTGGTTGAAAAACTGATACTGTTGCTGACAGTATTTGCTTCCTGAATAGGAATTTCCTGTGCGGTAACGATTCGGGCGACTTCATTGCGGCTGATGAGAATATTCGGAGATGAAACAACTCGTGCATCAGTCGCAGTCTGCAGCCAGCGGAAAGAAATATTAAGGTCATCAACAGGAGTGAAACTGCCGTTCAAACCATCGGAAGCGGTTGAGCCGGGAACTCTTGTTTCAGCACCGGCACTGTACTTGTCGTCAGTGTAGGAAATGCTGAGGTTGCGTTCCATGCCGTCATTGAAAATAAGTTCAACGACTTTGGCTTCGACAAGAATTTGAGATGAGGGAATGTCAATAGCCTCTGCGAGTTCTTTGTAGTAATTGATATTACTTTTTTTATCGGAAACAATGATCGTATTGCGTTCTTCGACAACTTCGATCGCGGCATAACCTGCGGCGACACCGTCAATTGCCTTGTAAAGTTTTTTGGCGGTGGTAAAGCGGGGACGATAGACCAAAGTGGCATTATCTCCGGTACCTTCGACTATTTTGCAGTATGCCGGAGCGATCTTGCGGCCGACGACTTTTTTGGGACGGCTGTAATTGTCTTTGGCGAAAAGTTCCTGCAATTCTGCGATGACATTCTTAACATTTTCTTTACCTCTGATGCGGTCCTCTTCGGTAACGACAACAGCCTCGCCTGCGGCCTGTGCAGTTCCGAGAGAAGCTTCGACCCGCACTTCATTTTTCACGGGTTCGGCCGCCATGAGGCATACGTTTGCGAAAAGGGATGCCAGCAAGCAGGCACCGACGGCAAGATTTTTTCTGTAATTCATACTGTTTCCTGATTTTTGTTTATGTTTGAAATTATTTTAAAATCCGTCATTTCAAAATCCGTCATTTTTTGACGGCGAACAGAAAAAGACCTGCTTTCGCCTCAAATTTTGACGAATCGACAATAAAAATACAACAACACACTTTTTTCATAAAACGGAAAAATCGCAGTGTTATTGTACATTATTTCAATTAAGGTAGCACATTTTCGTCATTTTTCAATATTCAAAAACAAAAAATATCGTCATTTTACATATTTTTCCGTCATAAAAAAATCCGTCATTTTGCCGTCAAATGACGGACTTTGCTCCGTCAAACAGTTTTACTGTCTGTTTTTACAATAAAAGCATTTGATTTTTTTCATTTTTGATGTAGATTTATTAACTGTGAAAATTTTACACACGAGGGAAAATGCAGGATTTCAAAAAACAAATGCAGCAAATCCGTCAGTTTGTCCGCCGCAAACTGGCAGATAATCATTGCGGACACGATTTCGATCACACTCTGCGTGTCTTCCGCAACGCTCTCCTTTTGGCTGAAAAATGCGGCGGCGACATTGAGATCATCTCCGTTGCTGCCATGCTTCACGATGTCGGCAGAAAAGAAGAGTTCCTTTCCGGAGGAACTGTATGCCATGCGGAAAAAGGTGCTGTCATCGCCCGCAATTTTCTGACCCGCAGAAATTTCAGCAGTGATTTCATAAACGCTGTCGTCCACTGCATAGAACGCCACCGCTTCCGGAGAGGTCTGCCGCCGGAATCGCTCGAAGCAAAAATCCTTTTCGATGCCGACAAACTCGACTCGATCGGACCTGTCGGGATCGGCAGAGCATTTCTTTTTGCCGGCAATTCAGGTGCAAGACTTCACAACTCAAAAGAACAGGCTCTCAAAGCCGGAGAATATTCGTATCAGGATACCGCATACCGTGAATATCTCGTCAAACTTGCCAAAGTCAAAGACCGCATGTTTACAGCTCCGGGCAGAGAACTTGCGGAATATTATACCGTATTTATGGACAATTTTTTCAAAGAAATGAATTTACAAATAAAAGGAAAAAAATTATGAGAATGACCAAACTCGTCGGCCGCCGCATCAAAGAAGATCCCAAAGATGCAAAAACCATCAGCCACAAATACCTTATCAGAGGCGGTTACATCCGACCCGTTTCCGCAGGTATCTACTCACTCCTCCCCGTCGGTAAAAAAATCGTCGAAAAAATCGAAAATATCATCCGTGAGGAAATGAATAAAATCGACGGTCAGGAAGTCCTTATGCCCGTCGTCCTTCCCGCAGAACTCTGGGAAGAATCCGGTCGTTACCAGTCCGTCGGTCAGGAACTTCTCCGTTTCAAGGACCGCAACGATAAACCCATGATCCTCGCCATGACTCACGAAGAGGCTGTCGTTCAACTCGTCCGTACTGAAGTTACAAGCTACAAACAGCTCCCCGTCATGGTCTATCAGATCCAAACCAAATACCGTGATGAAGCACGCCCTCGTGCCGGCATGATCCGTGTCCGTGAATTTACCATGAAAGATGCTTATTCTTTCCACACCGATCAAGCCGATCTTGAAAAGTATTACATGCGCGCCCATGAAGCCTATGAACGCATTTTTGAACGAATCGGCATGAAAAATGCCATCTCCATCGAATCCAATTCCGGTATGATGGGCGGTAAAGTTTCACATGAATTTATGGCAATCTGCGACTGCGGCGAAGATACTATTTTCACCAACAGCGACTATACTTACAAAGCAAACCGTGAAATCGCCGTTTCAGGATGCAAATTCACCAAAGAAGCTCCGCTCCCGCTCGAAAAAGTCCACACCCCCGGTCAGAAAACCATTGACGAAGTCGCAAACTTCCTCAATCTCAAAGCCGAAAACACCGGCAAAGCTGTTTTCTATCAGGATGCACACTCCGGAGAATTGATTTTCGCTCTCATTCGCGGAGATTTTGAAATCAACGAAACAAAACTCCAGAACGCCGCCCTCGTTTCCGAACTCAAATTCGCCGACGATGCCGCCATTGAAAGCGTCGGCTGCGTAGCAGGTTACGCCTCTATCCTCAATATCGATCCCAAAAAATGCCGCATTTTCGTTGACCGCTCCGTTGCTGAATCAAGCAACCTCTGCGTCGGCGCCAATGAAGTTGATTATCATATCAAAAATTTCAACTTCGACCGCGATATCACCAATAAAAACGGTATCACAGTATGCGATATTGCCACCGTCCGTGAGGGCGATCCCTGCCCGATCACCGGCGAACCCCTCCGCATGTCAAGAGGTATCGAAATCGGCAACATCTTCCAGCTCGGCACCAAATATTCACAGGCAATGAACTGCAACTACCTCGACAAAAACGGCAAGTCCGTTCCCATGATCATGGGCTGTTACGGTATCGGTGTCGGCCGCTCCATGGCTGCCGTCCTCGAACAATCACACGATGAATACGGTCCGATCTGGCCGATGAGCATTGCTCCCTATCAGGTTGAAATCTGTTCCATCCAGATCGACAAAGAACCTGTCAGAGAGGCAAGTGAAAAACTTTACAAAGAGTTTCTCGATGCCAATATCGAAGTTCTGTTCGATGACAGAGGCGAAAAACCCGGATTCATGTTCAGTGATGCCGATTTGCTCGGTATTCCGCTCCGTGTCGTCATCTCTCCCAAAACTCTTGCCGACAATGAAGTTGAATTCAAGATCCGCGGCGAAAAAGAATCTTCACGCCTCCCGCTGGAAGGTCTTACCGAATTCATCAAAAACAAAATCGTTTCCATGCTCAAATAAAAATCATGCCGCAGACAATGCGGCATGACAACCAATAAAAAACAGCTTTGTCTGCCATTCGGGTTGATAAATTTTTCTGCTTTTCCAACCCGGAAAGGATGTTTTGATTTTTTGAATCCGAAAAGTCAAAATGCCGAAAACAGGAAAACAAAGCTGTTTTTTGTACTTTTGCGGAAAAAACTAAACAAATTTTATACATTTGTACAATTATCAAAAAAGTTTAATATTTTTTACTTTTTCCTCTTGACAAATCAAACTTTTTACGCTAAAATATATAACAGAGTGATAATATTGCTGTTTTTTAAGGAGAAATGCAATGTCAGGCAAAAATTATTATGTTGTTTCACATACTCACTGGGACCGTGAATGGTACGAACCCTTTGATGTTTTCCGATACAATCTGGTCAAAATGATGGATTATCTGCTTGATACCATCAGAGAACAACCGAATTTCAAATTCAATCTCGACTGCCAGTCCGTAATCATTGAAGATTATCTGGAAATCCGTCCGCAGAAGCATGATGAGCTTATGGCGGCGATCAGAAACGGCAATATCACCATCGGTCCGTGGTATATTCAGAATGACTTTTTCCAGACCTCCGGTGAATCCACCATCCGCAACATCCTGCTCGGTACTTCGCTTGCCCGCGACTGGGGATACAAACAGGATTTTGTCGGTTATGCTCCCGACCACGGCGGCATTATCAGTCAGCTGCCGCAAATCCTCAAAGGCTGCGGAATTGAATCGCTTGTTTTCGGCAGAGGCAGGATCGTTTCCAAAGAAAACGGCAAAAAGAATACATTTATTTTTGAATCTCCCGACGGTTCGCAGATAATAACCGTTTTTCTTTTCAATTTCTATAACAGCGCACAGCGTTTCTCCGCTGATCCGGTCAAAGCGCGCCGCTACTTTGATTTGATCCTCGAAAAAGAAAAATACGGCAACGCCACAAACAATATTTTGCTGATGAACGGCGTTGACCATCTTTTCCCGCAGGCGGATTTGGAAGTTTCGCTCAATGCCATCCGTGAAACTCTGCCGGAAAATGACCGTATTTTCCAGAGTTCTCTCGCTGAATACATCGCCGCACAGAAAAAAGATGTCGATATGACAAATATTGAAGTTCACAAAGGCAAAATCCGCACACCTCTAACAGAACGACTGCTTTGCCCGGGGACAATTTCATGCCGTATCGCACAGAAAGGTGATATTTCCCGTGCTGAAGACACACTTTTTGTCAAATTGCAAGGAATTTGCAGTATGCTGGTCATGGCAGGTTTCGGCGAAAATGAATATGACCGTGAATTTCTGAATCATCTTTGGAAACTCATCATCCAGAATCTGCCCCATGACTCCATCTGGGGCTGCAATGCCGACAGTACCAACCGTCATATCATCGACCGCACCCGCCGTTTTGAAGAGCTTTCAAGCCACATCATCAATGAAAAACTCCGTCTGCTCTCCGCTCACAGCGGCAAATTCGATGAAAACTGCTACAAAATCACCGTAGTAAACCCCTTCCCCTTTGCAATCAAAACTCCCGTTTCCGCAACTCTGGACATCGCACAGGATGACGAAAAGGGAAGTTTCAAAATGTTTGATACCGACGGTACAGAAATCGTTTACTCTGCCACCGAACCTTATGCAGAGGAACACGCACTCCGCAGTCCAGTCAATCTGCCCGGCAGAATCGATGTTCTGCGTCGTGAAGTTACCTTTACCACCGAAGTTCCCGCATTCGGCTACAAAGTGATCAAAGTCGTACCCTGCGAAAAAGTACCTGAAAATGCTCCGCTCGGCAACTCCAACGGCATTATCAAAGTTGAAGTCGATGCAGATGGCAGAATTACTCTCTCCGACCTCACAGACAACAGAGTTTTCAAAGACATACTCAATCTGGAAGACACCGGCGACCTCGGAGATACATATTCCTATAAACCCGTTCCCGATGATGTGCCGTACTCCACGGAAAATATGAAAGCTCTTGCTGTAAACATGACAACTTCCGCAGGACGCACCGACTGGGTCATTGATTATGAACTTGAACTGCCGTCTTCAAACAACAATGAACGCACCGCCAGAGGCAGCATTTTCAAAAAAATGCCCGTCAGCATCAAACTTACCATGTACAAAGACTGCCCCTATCTCGAAGTCAATGTCAGCGGCAATAACAATATCAAAGATCACTTCCTCCGTGCCGTCGTCAAAACAAATATCAACAGTAATATAACATACGGCTCCGGAGTTTTTGAAGTCAGCCAATACGACTGCAACGCCAACCCTGATTGGACAGACAGAGAAAATATCATCCGTGATTTTGTCAAAATCCAAGACAAATCGCAAGGCGGCTTCGCTCTTTTCACCGGCAATTTGCACTCATGCGAACACTTCCGTGACGGCAAAGGCAGACTTGCTCTCGGACTTGTCCGTTCAAACGGCTACATCCTCGGTTTCTATGAAACTCCGAAAGACAAAACATGGATCGTTCCCGAAAATCAGGTGCAGGGTGAATTTTCCTGCCGCTTCGCCGTCATGCCCTGCAAATACAGCGAAAATCCCTGCAATGAAATGCGCATGGCTCAAGTCTTTGCC
>JAZRBX010000253.1:0-1765 GCA_045635285.1 Victivallaceae bacterium | reverse complement strand
CAAAATGTACCTGCATTCTTGAATCAGGAAACAGAGTTTTCTCATTTGCACCTGACCGTGAGCCGCAGAGATTCAATTGTTATTCAGGAGCATTGATGCCGCTGGTACGCAGTGATGAATTTTTTGACAGCAATCAGGAGTTTGTCATAAAATGCGGAAATCTCCGCTTTAAAGGAGCAAACGGTACCGTAGGTATGATTTTTGAACGCAGCAGCTGTATGGAGATCGTATTTATCTCCGAAGCTCAAGAGTTTGAAGTTTCTGTTGAAATCATATCTTAAATGAACAAAAAACAGTATAAAAATTTATGATAAAATGCAAATGAAACATGTTTCCCTGAAATAAATACAACCAAAGGAGTTTAATTATGAATAATGAAGTTTTGCGCAAAAAAATTCTCGGCGGCTGGCTCGGCAAGTCGGTCGGCGGAACTCTCGGTCAGCCTTATGAAGGCTGCTATGGTCCGATGGATCTGACTTTTTATGATCCTGTCCCGACCCAAATGATTCCCAATGATGATCTTGACTTGCAGATATTGTGTGCATGGGCGTTGCGCCGTGAAGCAAAACCGATCATTGACCGCAACTTTTTTGCGGAATTGTGGATGAAGCATGTGCGTTTCTGTTTTGACGAATATGGAGTTGCACTCAGAAATTTTAACTACGGCATTTTTCCGCCTGCTTCGGGAAGTTATGACAATTATTTCACCGACGGACTCGGTGCGGCTATCCGCAGTGAGATATGGGCGGCACTTGCTCCCTGCGATCCTGCATTGGCGGCAGCTTACATGTATGAAGATGCCTGTCTGGACCATGCAGGCGAAGGTATTTATACTGCACAATTTCTGGCGGCATTGGAGAGCAAGGCTTTTGAAACTTTCGATCTTGATGAACTTTTTGATGCAGGGTTGTCGGTCATTCCCGCAGAGTCAAAAACTGCTGAAATGGTAAAAAATGTCCGCAATTGGTGCAAAGAATGCAGCGATCCGCTCGCCATCCGTGCCAAAATCATTGAAAAATACGGCAGTGACAATTTTACCGACTGCGTTATGAATACAGGTTTTTCGATTATGGCACTCATCCTCGGCAAAGGCGATTTCGGCAAAAGTATCTGTCTGGCTGTCAACTGCGGCTATGATACTGATTGCAGCGGAGCGACTGTCGGTGCCATCCTCGGTATTGCAAATCCTGATTCAATTCCTGAAAAATGGCTCGCTCCCATCGGCAATGATTGTGTTGTCAGCGATCCTATCATTGATATTGAACCGCCTGCAACTCTGGATGAACTTGCCGATTGGATTATTGAAATCAAAGAGCGTCTGCCCGAGAAATTTCAGCCCGGTGTTCAGCGTCCTTATGAAACAATGCCGCTTACCGCGGAATGTTGTTTCGGCAAGCAGTTCTTTGCATTGGATTTCCGCAAATTCAATAAGAAATTTGATGAGATCGGTGAAAAATTCATCCGCCGATTCCCCGGACACAAAGCATCTTTTCCTACCGCTGAAATGCCGGTTGACAGTATCCTTTTGATGAAGTTCAAATTTGAACTTGCAGAAGACAAAATGGTGGATGTTCTCTTTAATTCCCCTGAAAATACCCGAGTATGGGTTGACGGAAAATTCTGTTTCGGCAGAGAGGGCGGCATTATGCTTCCTGCATTGCACCGTACTCCGTTGAATCAGTCGCAGAGCATGTTTTTGAACAAAGGTCAGCATGAACTCATCCTCGGCATTTCCAAATGGACAGACGCCGGAGAACTTGAATGG
>JAZRBX010000252.1:0-6454 GCA_045635285.1 Victivallaceae bacterium | reverse complement strand
GGCAAAAGTTTTGGAGTCAAGTCCGGTACTCTGAATATTCGGGAATGCATAAAAAGCTCCCTGCGGCATGATACATTTCAAGCCCATATCGTTAAGCATTCTGACCATAACATTGCGGCGTTCACGATATGACTCACGCATTTTGAGCATGGCGGAAGTTCCGTTGCGGAGAGCTTCCAGAGCCGCCTCCTGACTGGTGGTATTGGCACTCATGATGCCGTACTGATGTATTTTCATCATCGCATCAATGATTTCAGCAGGGCCGCAGGCGTAACCGACACGCCAGCCGGTCATGGCAAAGGCTTTGGAGAAACCATGCAGGAAAATCGTTC
This sequence comes from Victivallaceae bacterium, assembly GCA_045635285.1. Lineage (GTDB taxonomy): Bacteria > Verrucomicrobiota > Lentisphaeria > Victivallales > Victivallaceae > RGIG5270. The sequence continues at coordinate 6,122 of JAZRBX010000252.1, read as the reverse complement.
TCTCACGCATACCCTCCAGAGCGGCAATGGAGTGATGTTCCCAGTTATCATAGATAAGTTCAGAATAAATTTCATCGGTAATGACCACAAGATTGAACTCTTTGGCGATTTCTGCAACCGCTTTCAAATTTTCCAAACTCATGACCGCACCCGTAGGATTGCAGGGGAAATTCAGCAGCAGAACTTTGCTTCTCGGAGTAATGACGCTCCGCAAAGTTTCGGGAGTAAGGGCAAATTCATCTTTTTCATAAGTAGGCACAGGCACCGGCACTCCGTGTGCCATAACGATTTCAGCCGGATAGGAAACAAAACACGGAGCAGTATAAATAACTTCATCCCCGGGATTGAGCAAAGCACGCATGGCGACATCAAGTGCCTCACTGACACCGATAGTTACCAGACATTCATTTTCGGGATTGTATTTTACATGATAATTGTTGTAAACGTATTTGCAAATCTCCTTGCGCAGAGAGAGCATCCCCAGATTGGATGTATAGGCTGTATGCCCCTGCTCCAAAGAGAAAGTTCCTGCCTCACGGATATTCCACGGAGTTGTAAAATCAGGTTCCCCGACCCCAAGACTTATGACATCATCCATAGTATTTACTATGTCAAAAAATTCACGGATACCGCTTTTGGGCAGCGAGGCGATATGAGAAGCGACAAAATTACGGGCAGACTTTGAGTCGTTCATAAAATTCATCTCCCTCTATTATTTTGCCTGACTGTTTATATTTTTTCAACTGAAAACTTGTGGCACAGGACAAAACTCCGTCAATCGTTGACAGTTTGCCTGAAACAAACATTGCCACCTGTTGCAAACTTTCGCCTTCGACCTCCAACAGCAGGTCGTAAGCACCGGAAACAAGATACAGCTCTTTAACCTCATCAAATTTGGCGATACGTTTGGCGACAGTATCGAAACCGCCGTCCCGCTGCGGAGTGATTTTAACTTCGATAAGAGCGTTCACTTTGTTACTGTCCTGTTCGTTCAAAATTGCGGTATAACCGCAAATAATATTTTTTTCTTCAAGATCGGCGATACATTTTTTTACTTCATCAACGGAAATATTCAAACGGAGAGCGATCTCTTCGCAGGAAATACGTGCATTTTCAGTCAGGAGATTGAGAATATTTTTCTGCATTTTTCACATCCTTTCACTTGTTCATACATTCAGCAGCGGCCTTGCAAATTGCATCGGAAGCACGGTAAATAACATCCTCCGACACACAGAAAGTCATGCGGAAATATCCCGGACAACCGAAGCCGACACCGGGCACAGCAAGCACATGATTACGCACCAGAGCCTCCATGAATTTGCCCTCATCACCGCCTGGAGCTTTCGGGAAGAAGTAAAATGCACCTTTAGGCATGGGATATTCGATTCCGGCACGATCAAGGACTTCTGCCATGGCGTTGCGGCGTTTGAGATAAACATTCATATCGACTTCTTCATCAATGCAGTCCATCAGGATTTTCTGTGCCAGAGCAGGAGCATTGACAAATCCGAGAATACGGTTTGACATGATAAGTCCGCCCATCAGCGGTGCGGCATCGCTGCCGATTGCGGGATTGACGGCGATATAACCGATTCGCTCACCTGCAAGCGACAAACTCTTTGAATAAGAACCGATGACAACAGAATATTTGTAAAGTTCAAAAACAGACGGAATATCCAGATGTTCATAGTTCAAAAAACGGTAAGGTTCATCAGCAATAAGATAGATCGGTCTGCCGTACTCTTCGGATTTATCAGCAAGGACAGAGGCAAGTTCTGCGATCTCTCTGCGGCTGTAAATCTGACCTGTCGGATTGTTGGGAGAATTGATTATCAAAGCACGGCATTTGGGAGTGATTGCCGCTTTGATTGCCTCAATATCCAGCTCAAATGTAAAATCTTTTGACGGCACGGGAATAAGTTTACCGCCGAAGTTTGAGGTATAAAAATTGTATTCCATAAAATAGGGACAGGGGACAAGCACTTCATCACCTTTTTCCAGCACAGTGCGGAAAAATACATTCAAACCGCCTGCGGCACCGCATGTGGCAATAACATTACTCATTGAAATAGCAACGCCCTGCTCTTTTGAAAGTTTCTGTGCCAGTGCCTGACGGAATTCGACATAACCGCCGTTGGGCATATAACCGAGAGCGAAGGGGTCAAGTATGCCGTCAGCAATTTTATGCAGAGTATCTTTAACTTTGGCAGGCGGCGGCAAATCGGGATTTCCCAAACTGAAATCATAAACATTTTCATCACCGAATTCCTTGCGGAGTTCGATACCTGCTTCAAACATTTTGCGTATCCATGAAGATTTTGTAAGATGTTCACTCATCTCATTGCTTAAAAGCTGCATTTTTCAATCCTTTTTGTTTGTATTGACTGTATAATTATAGTAATATAACACCATTAAGCGATTTTTAAACAGCAAAAGAGTTTTTTTTACAAAAAAATATACAAAAAATGTAACCATACTTGATTTTCATAACAGCAGAACTATATTAGTTGGCAAAAAACAACCTGCGGAGATAACATTATGAGCGAAAAAATAAATATAAGCGACATTGACAAAAACATGAAAATCGGCGATAACAATGCCGATGATCTTGATTTCTATACCGTCGATGATGAACCATTTGAACTCGACGGTCTTTATTGGCACAACAAAGGCGAAAGATTGCGCCGTCTGCCGAAAAATGTAAAAATTTCAACCGGAGTAAATGTCCTTGCATGGCACACCGCCGGCGTCATGCTCCGTTTCAAATCCGATACAGATGTCGTCCGTATCAAAGTCAAACTCCGCCACAGTTCACACGGCGGACACATGCCCGCCACAGGCTCATGCGGTTTTGATATTTATGTCGGAAGCCACCGTGCCAAATTTTACGCTGGGACAACCAAAATCGCATTTGATACCGTCGGCTATGATGTAAATGTTTTCGGCCCTGCCAAAGTTAAAAAAATGCGCGAATTCACCATACATTTTCCGCTGTATTCAGGGATCAGCACTCTCGAAATAGGCTTGACAAAAAACTCGCAGCTTCTGCCGCCGTCTCCGTGGCAGGATCCCCGTCCGATAGTCGTTTACGGCACTTCCATCCAGCAGGGAGGCTGTGCCAGCCGTCCCGGCATGTGCCATACCAATATTATGAGCCGCATGCTCGACCGTCCGTTCATAAACCTTTCATTTTCAGGCAGTGCCATGGGCGAAAAAGAGATGGCACAGACCATGGCGGAAATCAAAGATCCTGCCATGTTCATCCTTGACTATGATGCAAATGCCATGATCGACGGACTGCGTGCCACTTTATCGGATTTTATTGACATTCTGCGGGAGAAGCACCCCGAAGTTCCGATACTGCTTATTTCCGCACTTCCCCGCAAGGAACAATACGGCGATGAAAACGAATTCCCGACACTGCTTGAACATGAAAAAGAGTTTGAAACGGACAAGGGTTATCCCTCGAACCGTTTTGATTTCACCCAAATACATCTTGATGAATTAAAACGCCGCCGTGAAGCGGGAGAGAAAAACATTCACTTCATCGACGGGACAACATTGCTCGGGGATGAACCGCTTGAAGCGCTGGTAGACGGACTGCATGCGACGGATCTCGGTTTTTATCTGATTGCCAAACGCACAGCCCCTGTCATTGAGCGTATTTTAAGTTTGTGATCATCTGCTGTTGAGCATTCAAATTTATCCCCGGCGGAAAAGATCTGCCAGGTATTTTACTTTTTTTGATAATTTTTTCTATTTTTTACGCATTATACAATATTTTCCTCTTGAAATCAACAGAAAAAAATGTAATTTATAAGAAATTTGAATTTATTTTACGGAGATTTCAAAATGACACAGGATTCTATCAAAAAAAATTTCAACGGCAAACAATTCACAATCTGGCTCGGAGCCATTATAATCGGCTGTTTCCTCGGCTCTCTCGGATATCCGAAACTCAATGAATTTTTCAACTTCATCGCCAGAATATACACCAGACTTTTCCAGTTTCTCGCCGTCCCGACTATCGCTCTCGCTCTGATGACCACCCTCGCTCAACTCGGTGCGAAAAAAAATACCGGTAAAATTTTTCTGCATACAATAACTTATACCCTGCTCACCACCCTCGCCGCTTCAGTTGTCGGCGCATGCCTCTACAAAATCATCGCCCCCGAAAATCTCCCCGCAGAAATAATTTCCGAAGGTCAGAACCAAATCGCACAAACCGGAACTTCATACTACGAACATATCCTCTCGGTCATCCCCAATAATATCATTGCCCCGATCGCTGAAAATAATGTTTTGAGCATTCTGATCGTATCTGCAGCAATCGGTCTTGCCATCGCCCATTTGAAAAATTCAGAAAATGTGCAGGTTCTTCATAAAGGGATAATCGGTTTGCAGGAGATGTTTTTTGTATTGATCAAAGCTCTGGTCTGGGCTTTGCCGCTCGGCATTGTCGCTTTTTCCGCCCAGCTGGCAGCACAGATGAGCGCAGGAGTGATCATCGGTTCGCTCGGCAAATATGTCGCCGTCGTCCTCGGAAGCAATCTGCTGCAATTTTTTGTCGTACTGCCGATTTTCCTGATGCTCAAAGGCCTCAATCCGCTGCGTGTTTTCCGCTGTATGCTCCCCGCTGTTCTCATGGCTCTTTTTACCAAAAGTTCCGCCGCCACACTCCCTGTTACAGTTGAATGTGCAGAAGATAATCTCAACGCCAAACCCGCCGTCGCCCGTTTCATCCTGCCTATATGCTGTACTATAAACATGAACGGCTGTGCCGCATTCATCCTGATAACCTCTCTTTTTGTCATGCAGAATAACGGCATAAACCTCACTTTGCCGCAAATTCTGCTCTGGGTGCTTATTGCAGTTATTTCCGCCGTCGGCAATGCCGGAGTGCCTATGGGATGTTATTTTCTGACACTCTCTCTGATGTCGGGCATCAATGTCGGCATTCTCGGCATTATCGCTCCGATCTATGCGGTCATCGACATGATTGAAACTGCGGTCAATGTCTGGTCCGACTCCTGCGTTTGCGCCATTGTGGACAAACAGCTTAAACGGGAAGATGTTGAATAATAAAACTCTGTCTGCTGTCTGAATCCGGCGATTTGATTTTTGCGCATAATAATTTGAAACAGTTATTACTGTCAAAAAAAATTTATACATTTTTTCTTGATTTTTTGCTGTTTCAGATGTATTTTTACAGCAGTTGAAAATACAGAGGGAAATATGTTTAAAAAAATTTTATATACCGTTCTTTTTATAATAACTTTTTCAGCTTCTGCCGCTGTCAATGTCGCAGTAGGCACAGCTCCGGAAAAATACATCGTCGAAAAAATCGGCGGCGATCTGGTAAATGTATACTGCATAATGCCGGAAGAAAAAAATCCGCATGATTTTTCCGTAACTCCGGGCATGATAAAAAAAGCAGCTCAATGTCAGGTGTTTTTTCATACACGGCTGCTCTTTGAAGAACAGATTGCCAAAATGCTCAGTCAAAGCGGAACGAGAGTATGGGATTTATCGCTGAATGTCGCCAAAATTGTTGAAAGAAATAATCAGCATGATGAACATGTATGGTTCAGTTACAACTCTCTTTACCGCATGGCAATAGAAGCGGAGAAAGTTTTAAGCGAAATTGACGGAGCAAATGCCCGATACTACTTTCAAAACCGTGTAAATTTCTGCAACCAAATAACTTATGACCGCAGTGCTACCAGACGGAAACTCAATACTCTGCCATACAGGATGTTTATTACCCATCATGCGGCATTCGGGTATTTTGCAGTTGAATTCAATCTGCATCAGCACGCATTTGAATTCAACGGCAGAGAGATAACACCGAAAAATCTTGCAAATTTGAGCAGACTTGCAAAAAAACACAGAATAAAAAAAATATTCATCCAAAGTACCGCCCCCGAAAATGTGCGGCGTGCAATTCAGAATGCCACCGGGGCCTCTTTGGTGATAATCAATCCGTCTGATTACGATGTCCTCGATAATATGAACAAATTTGCGGCTGAACTGGAGGCATCTTTTGAATAACAATGTCATTGAAATTGCCAATGTGAATTACGGATATTCTCCGGAACTTGCGGTTTTGAAAAATGTGAATC
>JAZRBX010000251.1:0-6234 GCA_045635285.1 Victivallaceae bacterium | reverse complement strand
CGGTTTTGACAGCGAAAAATATTTGACCGAACAATCACAGGCGATCCTCGATCGTGCCGCAAAATTCGATGACAAACTTTACCTCGAATTCGGCGGCAAACTCCTCTGCGACTTCCACGCCGCACGTGTCCTGCCCGGCTTCGACCCCGATACAAAAATCAAACTCCTCCGCCGCATGAAGGAAAACATCGACATCATCATCTGTATCTATGCCGGCGATATCGAACAGAAAAAAATGCGCGCCGACTTCGGTCTTTCATACGACGCCGATACCATGCGTACCATAGACGACCTCCGCAAATGGGACCTCGATGTCAAAGCCGTCGTCGTTACCCGCTACCAGAACCAGCCGTCGGTCAAAGGTTTCATCAACCGCCTCTCCCGCCGCGGTATCAAAGTTTACACCCACCGCCCCATCGAAGGCTATCCGACCGAACTTGATACCATCGTCAGCGCCAAAGGTTACGGCGCAAATGAATATATCGAAACCGACAAACCCATCGTCATCGTTACAGGCCCCGGTGCCAATTCAGGCAAAATGGCAACCTGTCTTTCTCAAATCTATCACGACTTTCAACGCGGCGTCAAAGCCGGCTATGCCAAATTTGAAACTTTCCCCGTCTGGAATCTGCCGCTCAAACATCCCGTAAATATCGCTTATGAAGCCGGCACCGCAGACCTCGGTGATGTCAATATGGTTGACCCGTATCATCTGGAAGCATACGGCGAAGCACTTGTAAATTACAACCGGGATATTGAAGTTTTCCCCGTTGTCAAACGCATCTGCTCCCGTATCATGGCACCTGAACAACTCTATCAATCCCCGACTGATATGGGCGTCAACCGCGTAGGCTTCGCCATCTGCGATGATGAGATATGCCGTCAATCTTCCATTCAGGAAATCATCCGCCGCTACTTCCGCAGTATGTGCGATTACGCCAACGGCAATTCCGACAAAACTGCCGCCGACCGCATCAAACTGCTCATGGACGATATGAATGTAACCGAACTCGACCGCCCCGTCGTCGCCCCCTGCCGCAAAGCTGTCGAAGAAGCCGTCGGTCAGGAAGGTAAAGGCAATCACAATGTCTACTGCGCCGCCGCTCTGCAGCTCCCCGACGGTCAAATCATTACCGGCAAAAATTCCCCGCTGCTCCATGCCGCAAGCTGCTGTATCCTCAACGCTGTCAAAGTTTTGGCTCATCTGCCCGATGATCTTCTGCTCCTCGCTCCGGAAATCATCGACTCTCTTGCCAATCTCAAGAAAAATGTGTTCCATAACAACCAGATCAGTCTCGATTTGAGCGAAACCCTTATCGCTTTGAGTGTCAGTTCTCCGCAAAACTCCGCCGCAAAACTCGCTCTCGACCAGCTCCCGCTGCTCAAAGGATGCGAAATGCACCTCAGCCATATCCCCGGTTCCGGCGACGCCGACGCCATCCGAAAAATCGGAATCAACGCCACCAGCGAACCATTCTTCACCGGCAAAAACCTCCTCGTTGAGTAATTTTCCGCTCCTCAATTTTTCAAGAAAGAAAATACATTAAAATGAATTTGACATTGGAAATAACAAGTACCGTTGCTGAAAAAGACGGCGGAGAAAAAATTTTGCATGGATTCGCCGAAGCATGTCGTCAATACGGTTTCACTCCCGGAGTTCAGCTCCACAATACCGTTACAGAAAAAACAATCGGAAAAATTTGCCAATGCAATCTTCCCATGACTGCCCATGCTCCGGTGGTAAGCAATTACAGTTTGAATCTGGCGACTGAAAAAAATCTGGATATTATTTTCAGCGCATTTGAAGAAAATGCCGATTTCTGCCGCCGACACAATATTACCAAAAGTGTTTTTCACGGTTTTTCAATGTGTGATGACTTGATCCCCCGCATGCGTACCCAGGAAGATTATGTCGTAACTTTACGCAAAAGCTGTCCCGAAAAATACCTGCTGAACGGCACTTGGCTCAATATCGACTACTCTCAATGCGATGAATTCAAAATGCGGCAGCACATCCTGACCCGCAACCTTGCCGAACTTCGCAAACGCTTCACTGACATAACTTTCTGCATCGAAAATGATATGCCTATTTACGGATATTCCAATATGAAACTTTCGCACATGTTCGATTACAAACATCCTGTTTGCATTGACATCGGGCATTTGTATTCGTCATCTCTGCTTTTTGATTTTGATTTTTTTGAAGAGCTTGAAGCAGGTTTGCAAAATCTGGATGTGCAGATGGTCCATTTTCACAACTCCATGATGCACAAGGATATTCCGAAAGAAAAAATAACTGACGGTCATCAGAGACTTGTCCTGCCTTCATTCATGAACTGGCAGAAAGCTCTCAAACTTCTGCTCAAATACAATGCTTCAAACTTTGTTTTTGAAATCGGTGCCGCAAATGCGGATGATGTTCACGCTTTTGCAGAAGTTGTGAATGATTGCTGATCATTCTTCACCGATACCGTTTTTGCGGTACTGTATCGCCTCAAAAATATGATTTTCCGTAATTTTCGGACTTTGAGCGAGGTCGGCGATCGTGCGGCTGACTTTCAAAATCCTGTCGTAGGCTCTGGGACTTAATTTCATCTGCGAAATCGCCTGACGGAGCAAAAGCATACAACTGCGGTCAAGTTCACAATACTGCTGCAGCTGACGGGATGTCATCTGGGCGTTGCAATGGATATTGCTGTTGCGATAACGCTCACTTTGAATATTGCGGGCAGCAATAACTCTGGCACGGATAACGGAACTTTTTTCACCGTCAGGGGCACGGAGAAGTTCATCCTGCGACAACTGACGGAGTTCAACATGCAGATCGATACGGTCAAGCAGCGGTCCTGAAACTTTTTTGCGGTAACGGCGTTTCTCATCAACTTTGCATTTACAGCCAAGTTCCGCATCTCCGTAACCGCACGGACACGGATTCATAGCCGCAACAAGCATAAAATCGGCAGGAAAAACACAACTTCCGGCGGCTCTTGACACATGAATATCACCGCTTTCAAGCGGCTGACGCAAAACTTCAAGAACATTGCGTTTGAATTCGGGAAGTTCATCAAGGAAAAGCACGCCGTTATGAGCCAGACTGATTTCTCCGGGGCGCGGGTCTTTGCCGCCGCCGATCAGAGCGACATCACTTATGGTATGGTGCGGCGACCGAAACGGTCTTGAACTCATTATACTTCTGCCGTTAAGCAACCCCATGGAACTGTAAATGCGGCTGCTTTCGAGAGCCTCACTGTAAGTCATCGGCGGCAGAATAGAATTAAGTCTGGATGCAAGCATACTTTTGCCTGTGCCCGGAGGGCCGATCATCAGAGAATTATGTCCTCCGGCAGCGGCGATCTCCATGGCTCGTTTGGCAAGGATCTGCCCTTTGACATCACCGAAGTCAAGTTCTTCGTTCCAAAGGGTTTGCGTTTCAAAAGAATTATCATAAAAAGGCTCACCTGCATCCTTGTTGAAAAAAGCGACCGCTTCCAGCAGATGATTCATCGGATAAACAGTCAAATTCCCGGCTTTTGCCCCCGATGAAGCCTCATGCTTATTAGCATCAGGCACAAGCAGAAAATCAATATTTTCATCAGCGGCAAGAGCTGCGGCTATCGGCAGGGCCCCTTTGACCGGACGGATAGAACCGTCAAGTGCGAGTTCTCCTAAAATTGCAGTACGGCGGAGTTTGTCAAGTTTGAGCTGTCCTGAAGCACCAAGCATGGCACAGGCTATTGCCAAATCGAATGCCGCCCCCTCTTTTTTCAAATCTGCAGGAGCAAGATTTACTACTGCATTGCCCTCTACCCGCATCAAATTGGAACTTGCAATAGCGGAACGGATACGATCTTTTGACTCTTTGACTGCCATATCCGGCAGACCGACTATGCTAATATATTCGTAATCGCCGCCTTTTTGAACATTGACTTCGACATCTATTTTGAAAGCATCTATACCGACGATGGCGGCAGAAAAAGTTTTTGAAAGCATATTACTCCTCTTCTTCACTCAAAAATCTGCAAATCAGAAACATTACTGAACCGAATTTACGGATAGTGAACTCATCAAAGTATTCTTTTTTCATAAATCTGCCGACGCTTCCCGGTGCATCAGGAATTTCCCAGATAATCACGGAGTGAGCGGCATTGGCAAGAAAATTGTCATCTTTCAGCAATGACTCAAAAAATTCCGCCGACTTTTCATACGGAGGATCGGCAAAAATCACATCAAATTCATCATCTGTCTGCGAAAAAATTTTATCAGTATCAAGAATATCCGCCTGCAAAACCTGCATATCCGCCTCAACGGAACATTTCTGCAATTTCGTAATATTGCGGTTGATTATTTCAACATGGCGGGGATTTTTTTCTATCATCAGCACTTTGGCGGCACCGCGGCTGGCACTTTCCAAACCGAGAGCGCCGCTTCCGGCACACAAATCAAGCACCACCGCTCCGCTCCAATCTCCCATACTGTCAAAAAGAGCCTTGCGTGAACGCGCAAGTGTCGGACGCACTTCAAAAGTCGGAGCAGTTTCCAAATCCACTCCTCTTGCTTTACCTGAAATTATCTGCATAAAGTTTCCTTTTTCTGATTTTTTCAAATATAGCACATATTTTTAAAAGTTGCAATTTTTTTTCGCCTTTTATTTTAATTATTGCTGTTGCAAAAAACAAAACATGTGATACAGTACCAAAAAAGGAGATTTTTATGAGCGCAATTAAAATCGAAGGCAAAAATCCGATTTCCGGTACAGTAAAACTCAGCGGCAACAAAAATGCAATTCTGCCGATGATCGCAGCTGCCATGCTCTGCGATGAAGATATAACTTTGAACAACGTTCCCGACATCCTCGATGTCCGCTCCATGCTGGAAATTTTTTCCGCTCTCGGCGGCAAATTTGAATTCAGCGGCAATACCCTGCATCTTTCAGCGGCGTCCGCTTCAACTTCTGTAATTCCCCGTGAACTTTGCGCAAAGAACCGCACATCAATACTTTACGCAGCTCCGCTGCTCGTGCGTTTCGGCAAAGCGACTGTATATCCCCCCGGCGGGGATGTCATCGGCCGCCGCCGTCTTGACGGACATATTTACGGTTTAAAAACCCTCGGAAGCACCATTGAATCCGAAGACGCATACATTTTCAATGCTCCGAACGGTCTTTGCGGCAGAGAACTTTTCCTTGATGAAGCCAGCGTTACCGCCACCGAACAGATCCTTATGGCGGCGGTCTGTGCAAAGGGGAGAACAATTCTTTACAATGCCGCCTGCGAACCGCATGTCGCCGACCTTGCTGATTTTCTGAATGCCATGGGCGGCAAAATTTCAGGACATGGCGGCAATGTCATTACCATTGACGGCGTTTCAAAACTCCACAGCTGCAATTACACCGTTTCCGGCGACCACATTGAAGGCGGAAGTTTTCTTGCTCTGGCGGCGGCAAACGGCGGAGATATTAAAATCGAAGGGATCACTCCCCGCCATTTCTGGATGACCCGCCGTGTTTTTGAACGGCTTGGTTTCCAAATGACACTCACACACGATACTTTGATTTTCCCCGGAGGACAGGTCCCTGAAATCAAAAAAGATTTTGACGGTCAGATCCCCTGCATTTCCGACGGCACATGGCCGCAATACCCCTCTGATATGATGAGCTGCACCATCGTTGCCGCAACCCAATGCAAAGGGACAGTTTTGTTTTTTGAAAAAATGTTTGAATCCAGGATATATTTTGTTGACCGTCTGATCGCCATGGGGGCAAATGCAGTAGTCTGCGACCCGCACCGTGTCGTTATATCAGGCGTTTCAAACCTCCACGGCATGACTCTGCCAAGCCCCGACATCCGTGCAGGCATGGCAATGATAATCGCCGCCAGCTGTGCCAAAGGCGAAAGCACCATCAACAATATCGAAGTGATTTACAGAGGGTACGAAAACCTGCTCGGCAAACTGACCTCTCTCGGTGTCAAATGCCGTGAAGTAAAATAAACCTCTGATATTTTCTGCTTGTATTTATCAGGGATTGAGCAGAGGAAATTTATTCTTTTTGAGATTCAGGACATTGGATGCACAGTACCATGAATCATTGCCGACAGCGTGAAGCGTATCCACATGACCGTCAACACAGAGAGCATTGCCTGCGTCTTCATGGTTGCCGACCATATCTGCAGCTGCAACATAATCAGGATTATCATATTCTGTCAGACCGGGAGCATACATATATGCAATATTTTC
>JAZRBX010000250.1:0-3255 GCA_045635285.1 Victivallaceae bacterium | reverse complement strand
GTTCCCGACACCCCCGGCAATCGTTCAACTTCGCCTGAAAAACTTGCTGAAAAAGTTTTCAAGGCTGTCTGCAAACGCAAAAAGACGGTCATCTATCCTTTCTGGTACAAATATGTAGTTTTTTTCAGTCGTTGTTTCCCTGCTTTGACCCGTTATACCAGCCGTAAAATATGGCAGTTGGGAGCGGAGGATTGAAAATAATCGGAATAATTTTGCTTTTCGGGATGACGGCATTTGCCAATGCCGAGGTTTATTGGCTGAAAAATATTCTTCACAGCAGTTCATCCAAAGCAATTTATTCAAAGAACGCCGTACAAAATTATGTTGCTGAACTGCTTGAATTTGATGTGCTTTTTCAGGAGGATATGATCGTCAACGGAGCGAAGGGCAAACTTGAAGTCGGTCTGCTTGATCATACATATTTTGATTTTCTCTATGAGTTGAACCGTTATGATTTTGATGATATTGTAAGCACCAATGTCAATACTGTCATCAAATTCGGCAATGTGCGTTATCTTGTTTATAACTGCGGTGATAATAACAAGGCGTTGTGTTTCGCATTTCGTGTGGGAGAGGCGGAGGTCCCGTTATCTTTGCCGCAGGGGATACCGTGTCCTGACGGAGCATTTCATGACAGGATCATTGAATTTCCGGACAGGGGAACAACATACGTTTCTTTTTCCATGATAGGCAATGCGGAAGCTGCCATGGCGGATTGCAGTGCGTATTTCAGCACGGAAGGTTTGAGGAATGTCGGCAGCATTGACGGAGGCGTTTCGGGATTTTTCATGACAGCTGACGGCGCAGATATTGTGATGATGAGTTTTGATGATGAGCATAAAACCGGATTTATTTACAGGAAGAAAAAGAAAAAATGAGAATCATTGTTATTTTATTGATATTTTGCTGTGCATTGCTTCAGGGGGCAGGTGAATTTATGCCGTCGATCGATGTTTTTCTCAAATATCACACCAAACTTGTCAAAGGCAAAAGAGTCGGACTTATCACCAATCAGAGTGCTGTTTCAAAATCGGGCGATGCTGTAATAGATGTCCTTGTAAAACATCCCGATGTCAATGTCGTTGCACTTTTCGCCCCCGAACACGGCGTCAGAGGCACGGTCGAAGCAGGCAAAGCCGTCGCAAATTCAAAGGACGCAAAAACCGGACTTCCGGTTTATTCCACCTATCACGACAACAAAAAAGAGCCCGATCCCGAACATCTCAAAAAAGTTGATATTCTCATTTTTGCAATTCAGGACAACGGCTGCAAAACTTACACCTATATCTGGACCATGGCAGAGTGCATGAAAGCCGCAGGCAGATTGCAAATTCCCATGATCATTCTTGATATGCCGTCGATTTACGGGTTGAGTTATCCTGATGGCCCCATGCGGCAGGATAAATTCAAAAGTTTCATCGGTCTGTATCCTACTCCTTATACCTATGATGCAACAGTCGGTGAACTTGCCCGCTACCTCAAGCACGAGGAGAAAATAGATTGCAAAATCTATATAGTTCCCATGAAAAATTACCGCCGCGGTATGCCTTATGCTCAAACAAAGTTGAAGTTCCGTCAGCTTTCACCCAATATTCCCGATCTTCCGTCCGCTATGGGCTACTGGATAACCGGACCTCTCGGCGAACTCGGACTTTTCAATATCGGTTTGAAAATGGGCTGCTCATTTCAAATAATCGGTGCGCCGTGGCTCAACAGCCGCCAAATGGCGAAATTTTTAAATGATGCCCCGATACCGGGGATCTGTTTTGAACCGATCAGCTTCAAAGCAACTTTCGGCAGATACAAGGGCGAGGTCATCAACGGTGTGAAACTTAAATTCACCGATCCCGCCAAGGTCCGTTCCGTTGAAACCATCGTCCGTATCATCTGCTACATGCGCGACCATGAAAAAAGTTTCAAATGGAATACTTCATCACCCTCTTACAACAATACTTTTGACAAGGCGATCGGTAATGATACAATAAGAAAACAGATCGATTCAGGCGCAACTCCGTGGACGATCATCAACAGTTATAAAAAACAAACCGCCGCCTTTGCAACTAAAATCTCCAAATACAGAATTTATAAATAATACTTTTGGTAATTGCAGTATTTTTCAGAGGGGGCGTCAGCCCCTCTTGTAAAGTTTCGAGGGTGGTGTATTCAGTTCCATCCTCTCACCTCAAAAAAATAAATGCCCAAGCGCGAACTGCCCTTTTTCAATAGAAACAAAGCCAATTTTTTTTAACCATTAAATTTCCTGAAAGTATTATCCCTATACATTAAGACAAAAAAAGGACCTGCCCTGCGGCAGGTCCTTTGAAACTCAATCAAAAATTATTTTGAATGATATTTGGTGTGAAGCAAGTGGTGAGCTTTTTCACTTCCGGGTTTACCGAGATATTCAGCATAGAGAGCTTTGATATCGGGATTTTCGTGTGAGCAGCGGACGACTTTGCGTTCATCTTCGGCATACAGACCTTTCATGCGCTTTTCAAGCAATTCGGCATCGCCGTGGAGGAAGGGCTGACCGCCGCCGTTGATACAACCGCCGGGGCAAGCCATGATTTCGATTGCCTGGAAACGGTTTTTATCAGCTCTGACCATGTCGAGAACTTTACGGGCATTACCCAAGCCGGAGCAGACGGCAACGTTGATGGTTTTGCCGGGAGCAATTTCGACTTTGGCTTCTTTGATGCCGTCAAGACCGCGGACAGCGCGGAAGTTGATGGCATCGCCTTCGAGATTTTTGCCATTGAGCATGAAGTAGACGGAACGGCAGGCCGCTTCAAGCACACCGCCGGTGACACCGAAAATGTCGGCGGCACCACTGGATTCACCCAGCGGACTGTCAAATTTGTCATCATCCATATTGGCCAGGTTGATACCGGCTTCACGGAACATTTTGCAAAGTTCACGGGTGGTAACCACATAATCAACATCGCGGACGCCGTTGGGAGCAAATTCCGGACGGGCGGCTTCGTATTTCTTGGCCTGGCAGGGCATGATGGAAACTACGATGAGATCTTCGGGTTTGACACCGATCTTTTCAGCATAGTAACTCTTGGCGATCGCACCGAACATCTGCTGCGGAGATTTGCAGCTGGAGGGGATGTGGAGCAGATCAGGATAGTTGTGTTCGATGAAGTTGATCCAGCCGGGGCAGCAAGAAGTGAGAATCGGGAGATTCTTGTTTTCTTTGATGCGTTCGACGATTTCGTGACCTTCTTCCATGATGGTCAGGTCAGCAGAGAA
>JAZRBX010000249.1:0-1696 GCA_045635285.1 Victivallaceae bacterium | reverse complement strand
AGGCAGGTGCCATTACACAGCATATCGGTGCTTCAACTATTACTTACAACGGTAAACAAATTACTTTTATTGATACTCCCGGACACGAAGCTTTTACCAGTATGCGTGCCCGCGGTGCAAATTCAACCGACATCGCCATTCTTGTTGTTTCCGCAACTGAAGGTTTCAAGGCACAGACCGTCGAAGCTATGAATCACGCTCTCGCTGCCAAAGTGCCCATCATCGTTGCCATGAACAAAATGGATTTGCCCGATGCCGATCCCCAGAGAGTCATGCTCCACATGCAGCAGAACAATCTGATGTGCGAAGACTGGGGCGGTGAAGTTGGTACTGTTCCTGTTTCCGCTAAAACCGGTATGGGGTTGAATGATCTCCTTGACCGTATTCTCCTCGAAGCAGAAATCCTCGAACTCAAAGCCCGCAGCAAGGGCAGAGCCAAAGGTGTGGTGCTTGAATCACAGGTCGAATACGGCCTCGGTCCCAGTGCCAGCGTACTGGTACAGCACGGAACTTTGAAAATGGGCGATCCCGTAATTTGCGGTACCTGCTACGGCAAAGTCAAAACTTTGTTCGATGACAAAGGCAACCGTATCAAATCCGCTCCCCCGAGCACTCCCGTCCGCCTCATCGGTTTGAATGCCGCTCCCGAAGCAGGTGATAAACTTATTGTCTGCCGCTCCGAAAAAGAGGCCCGTCAGGAGGCGGAACGCCGCATTGCCGAATTCAGAACCCAGCAGAATGCTCACAGCTCCATTGCCAGTGCGGAAGACCTTTTCAGCAAACTCAACAGCTCATCCATTGACTCTCTGGATATTATTATCAAATCCGATGTCAAAGGTTCAGGTGAAGCTATCGCTCAGTCGCTTTCCAAACTTCCCTCCGACAAAATCAAATGCAACGTTATCGCCAACAGCGTTGGTTCAATCAGCGAAAATGACGTTATGCTTGCCGCCGCTTCCAATGCTTTGCTGGTCGGCTTCCATGTCCGTGTCAATCCCGGTGTCAATGATATGGCAAAACGCCAGAATGTTGAAATCCGTCTTTACAGTATTATTTATGAATTGCTGGAAGATATTACAGACGCTCTCGCCGGTAAACTTGAACCTGAAAAACGGGAGAAAACTCTCGGCGAAGCCAAAATCCTGCAGATTTTCAACTTGTCCAAAGGCGGAAAAATCTGCGGCTGCATGGTTGAAGAAGGTTCTGTCAAAGTCGGTGCCAAAGCCCGCGTTTTCCGTCGCAATGAACTCATCTATAACGGCGAAATCGTTTCTCTCCGCCGTTTCCAGGATGATGTCAAAGAGGTCAAAGCCGGTCTTGAATGCGGTATCCGTCTGGATAACTTCGCTGATTTTGAAGAGGGCGACAAAATCGACTGTTTTGAAATCGAACTCAAAAAAGCAACTCTTTGAGGTAATATATGGGTGATATTGACAGATTGACCAGAGTCAATGAACTTATGAAGCGGGAAATCGCTGAACAACTGGAGAAGTCTTTGCTTTTCTGCTCCGGCGGCGCACTTGTTTCCGTAACAGAAGTCAAAACCTCTGTTGATTTGAAAAATGCAAATGTTTTTGTAAGTATTTTTGTGCCGAAAAACGGAAGCAAAAACGATATTTGGAATGAAATTTTGCAAAGAAGAGTTGAGATTCAGCGTCAGATCGGCAAAAATCTTAAATTCAAACATACTCCTGTT
>JAZRBX010000248.1:0-2119 GCA_045635285.1 Victivallaceae bacterium | reverse complement strand
ATAGTGTTTTGCGAAAGCAAAACACGGCAATACCCCAATGTGGCGAAGTCCGGCGGAAGATTTGATTCATCATTCCTCAAAAAAGAGGAAGGATGAAGCGAAAATTCCGCCGAAAAACAGCCCGACACCACCACGGCCGCCAAATATCACGCGGCAGCGTAATATCGCCCCGGGTCGTACCCGGTTGCGGGGGCTCGGGGGGCGCAGCCAGCCCCCCCAAAAATGGGCGCAAGCAGCCCCCTGAAAAAAATCAGTCGGTGTTTGGTTCAAATATTTGGAGGTATTCGTCTGTCATTTTTTCAGCGGTTGCCGGAGTGTAATCAATTCTTTTTAAGTTTGCGGCTTCGGCGATGTCTGCGGCGGCGGTATCGGGTGAAGTAAAGTCGCTTATGATCGCATTGGGGTAATCTGCTATGACTTCTCTGAGCGGCGGAATATCCTGAGCAACTATCGGCAGTCCGTGCGAAGCCGCTTCAAGCAGAGTCAGTCCGAAACCTTCAAATCTGCTTGGCATGAGAAAAACGTCAAATGCTCCGCATTCGCTTGCGGCACTTGCGGAGTATCCTGCAAAAACGATTTGCATGCGTGCCGGAGCATTTTGAGCGAGTTTTTTCAAATTTTCAAGTTCCGGTCCGTCGCCGATGAAAACAAGCGCGATTTTTCTGTCGGGCAGTATTTTGCTGATATTTTCCGTCATTCGCAGCAGAATATCAAATCCTTTCTGATAATTCAGCCGTCCGACGCATCCGAGGACGGTATCGCAATCGCTGACGCCCCATTTTTGATGCAGTTCATTTTTGGTTTCCGCATTGATTTTCTGCGGCAGATTGATACCGTTGCGGATGACTTTGATTGAATTTGCGGGAAGTTTGAGATTTTGCATCTGAAAATCTGCTGCCGCCTGCGAAACTGCAGTATGCACATTGGCTTTTTTGAAAGTCATTCTGTCAATGACAAAACGCCATTTTTCTTTTTTGCGTATCTCCATAATATGGATGGTATTGATCAGTTTGAATTTGCGGTTGCCCAGCAGCAGCCTTGAAAGAATATTCGGATGAAAAAGATGTGCCGAAACGATATCAGGTGCAAGTTCAAACACCTTTTTGCGCAGCAGAAATGCTCTGAAAGGATTGTATTTACTCAAATTGAGAGAAATAAGTTCAATACCTTCGCGTTGAAAAGACTGCACCATAATATCATTATGATTCAGTTTTTTCAAGGCGATGACAAAAACTTCGTGTCCTTTTTTCTTCAATTCACAGCCAAGGTCCAGCACGACGCGTTCTGCGCCGCCGATGGCTATTTCCGTAAGTATAAATACAATTCTCATAACATCACAACAAATAAAAAAGCCCCGGAATTTGATTCAGGGGCTTTTTTATTCAAAGCACTCAATTACTTCTGGGCTTTTTCCCAGTCAGCTTTGCAGACAAAAGCGGTCAGGTTGCGGCCATCGGCGGTTTTTGCTTTGAAAGCATAGCGTTTGCGGCCTTCTTCACCGTAGGAAACGAATTCGAGAACGTCTGCGGTTACTTTCTGTTTGGTTTTGACATCATAGAAAGAGTGTTTCATTTTTTATCTCCTTTTGTGGTTAGGAATTATCGGTTACTTATATTATAGCGAAAAGATTGAATAAAACAAGTCAAAAATCGCAAAAAAATGAAAAAAAATCAAAAAAAATGTAAAAATTTCATATTTTTTGTGAAAAATGCTTGTAAAATTTAAAAATTTTAACAAAAATCCTTATCATAAATCATTTATGAGAAAACTTATTTATTTGTTTTTTTCAAAAAAATCGCTCCTTTCCGCATTGATAAATTTTTTGTTGCACATTTCATTCGTATTTTGATTTGCAAATATCGTTTTTGGTTGTATAGTAATACCAGAAAGCAGATTTCTCTCAGTATACCATTTGCATCGGAGCGGACTTGCCTGCGCCCACTGCGGACTTGCAAAACAAGCTCTATATTACGTCGTATTTTTGTTGAGGCAATAATCTGCTTTCTTTTTTGTTTTGACGGCAATATTGAAAATTTTGAGAAAGATTGAAGATATCTGTTGTGATCTTCATGCAGAGCGTTTTCGGAAGTTACTCTACGAGTAGCTCCCTCAAACTACT
>JAZRBX010000247.1:0-4895 GCA_045635285.1 Victivallaceae bacterium | reverse complement strand
GTTTTAATATTCGGATTTATGAGGTCGTTGGTGACGATGAGAGTCGGTTTCAGCGAAAGAATACGCTCAACATGAGGGTCTGCAAATTTTCCGGCAACCGGCAGGAGTGCTGCTTCTGACGGATAATTGCAGACATCGCTCCGCCCTATGAGCTGACTGCCGCTTCCGAGATAAAAAATAAGTTCGGTAAGTGCGGGGGAGAGCGATACGATTTTTTCGCTTCCGCAGCAGAGAGCGGTAAGATTAATAAGAATAAGGAATAAAATTTTCTTCATTTCCCGAATATCCTATGTTTCCGGTTGAATGTTTTGCGGCGATGTATTCCGCTTTTGCTGAATTTGTATGTCCGTCGGCGAAACAGATATTTGTTTTTTGCGAATGGCGGAAGTGCATGGTCGAATAATCCTTGTTATTGTCCAAAGAGCCGCTTCCCCAGTCGGGATAGAGCGGACCGTCAAGATACGAAGTGCTGTTTATTATACCGTCGGTGCCGATGATTTGGGCGGTATCGGCCATGAGGTAAATATTTGACGGATTGCTGACACTGCCTATTCTCTGCCACGGACCGCTGCCGCCCTCCCCCGATGCAGGAGGACAAAGTCCGATACCGTTCAGACCGTAAACGGTCGTTTTGAATTTAAGGTCGGAGTAAAGCGATTTGTATTGACCGAAAGGGAGCGACGGACAGTCAAAAACGCCGTCGCCGTTTTTCTGGTCGAGGTATGGAGCAATAAAACCTCCGCTGAAATCATAATCCGCAGAACCTGTCGATTTGCCCCACCAGAATGTCTGCCAGTCATAGGTTTGCGGCATGAAATAATCATCATGATCTGCACCGTAAAGCATTACTCCCTGCCCCAGTTGTTTCAAATTGCTGATACATTTGGCACTGCGGCCTCTCTCTCTGGCTTTGCCGAGAGTCGGCAGCAGCATCCCCGCAAGAATCGCAATAATTGCGATCACAACCAGCAGCTCAATCAGCGTAAAATTCAATTTGACGGATGATTTCAAGCTCAAAAATAATGATTTTTTGAAATTGACGGATGGAATGACGGAAAATTTGACGGATGGGTTGCGGCTTTTTTCTGCAGCATAAAAATTTGACTTGGGCATTTTAAAATCCTTTGTGTTTCGCGCACAAGCGTATTTTATTTGAAGGGCAGGCTCCGACTTATGCCAAACGGCAATCACGGTTGCGCGACAGTCCCGGAATTTCACCGGACTTCACTGCAGAGTCTTCAAATTTCAATACAATATATAGTATATTTTTAAAAAGTCAAGTCAATATATAGATTTTTTTATGAAAAAATGAGAATTTATGCTGAAATGATCTGATTTTTGTGTATCTTACAATCATTCAAAAAATGAAACATTTTTAATAAATTTTTATCTTGTTGATTATTAATGTCTTACAATTTTATTTTCATCATAAACAGCTGAAAACTCACATTTTTCTGTAAAAAATGCACAAAAATCCCCCTATATATGGAGGGGAATTTTTTTACAGTACCAAACAACCAAAGGAGTTTTATGTATAGAGGAAATTTTGCAGAATCTTTTAAGATTTATTCCGGGGAAGTCAACAAATTTGCCGCAATTTCTGTCGAGGAGGAAAAAAATCTTGCCTTGCAGATACAGAATGGAAGTGAGGATGAAAAGCAATCCGCATTGGATAAACTGGTTACGGCGAATTTGCGTTTCGTCATCAAAATCGCACAGGATTTTATCGGACGGGGAATCGCTTTTGAGGATTTGATCGCCGGGGGAAATATAGGACTGCTGCATGCGGCAAAAACTTTTGATCCCGCCAAAGGAGCGAAGTTCAGCTCGCACAGTGCGTACCGTATCAAACTTATGATGATGCGTTCTCTGCAGAAACAAGCGCAACTTGTCAGAGTTCCGGTTCAGTCAAAAGCAGACAAAGATCTGGTTTTCGGAACATACCGTAAACTTTTTGGAACTTTCGGCCGTGAACCGTCCGCAGATGAAATTTCCGAAGCAAGCGGGATGAAACTTCGTGCCGTTGAACGTGTGCTTGCCGTCAAAAAAACTCCGCTTTCCATAGATGCCGGATTCAAAGATGGCCAAAAAGGCACATTCAGCGATATTATTCCCGATGAAAAAAGTGATATGCCGTCGGATATATTGAGCCGCAGCGAGGACATTTTTCTACTTGAAAAGGCTTTGTCAGAGTTGACGGCAAATGACCGTTTCATCATTGAGAATTATTACCTGCACGGCAAAACTCTCAATGATATAGGCAGGGAAATGTACCTCACTAAAGAGCGGATACGCCAGTTGAAAAGCGAAGCTCTGGAAAAACTGCGTCTTTTGATGTATGTTGTTTGAAAACGGTTTATTTATCCATATTAAAGGCTTCTGCGGCCTCTTTGAGGTATTTGCGGATAGTTAAATGCTGGGGGCATGCACTTTCACATTTGCCGCAGTCAATGCATTTGTTTGCTCTCTGTTTGCCTTTGTGAACGACATTCCAGTTTTCCTGTCCGAGAGCGAAGTTCATATTGTCATAAAGTTTGTAGGCATTGAGTGCATTGAAAGTGGCACTGATACCGATATTTTCCGGACAGACTTTGGCGCAGTAGTCGCAGAAAGTGCAGGGCACCATGGATACTTTCTGCAATTCTTCACGGGCCTTGGCGACAGTTTGTGCTTCGGAAGCGGACAATTTTGTGAAATTGTCGAGAGATTTGATATTATCTTCAAGTTGTTCCATATTGCTCATGCCGGAAAGAACAGAGAAAACACCGTCAAGTGAAGCTGCAAAACGGATTGCCCATGAAGCAAAAGAGCGTTCTGGAGCGGAATTTTTCAAAACATCGGCGACGCGGGGCGGCGGATTGGCGAGGATGCCGCCTTTGACGGGTTCCATGATGATGACGGGTTTGTTGTATTTGCGTGCGACTTCGTAGCATTTGCGGGATTGGATGCGAGGGGCATCCCAGTCGGCATAATTTATCTGCAGCTGAACAAATTCCATTTCAGGATGATTTTTGAGAATATTTTCGAGGTCATCGGCAGTGGAGTGGATGGAGAATCCGACATGACGGATTTTGCCTTCTTTTTTCTGCTGCTGTACGAAGTCCCAGAGTTCCCATTTATCAAAAAATGCGGTGCGGTCTTCTCCGAGATTGTGCAGGAGATAGTAGTCAAAGTAACCGGCGTTGCTTTTTTCGAGAGAATTGTAATATTGACCGATTGCCTCTTCTCTGCTCTTGCTCATCCATGCCGCCATTTTTGTTGCCACTGTGTATGACTCACGGGGATGGCGATCGACCAGAGCCTTTCGCATGATCTCTTCGCTTCCTTTGTAAAGCCATGCGGTATCGAAATAATTATAACCTGCCTCAAGGAATCTGTCAACCATATTCTTGATTTGTTCCAGATCAAAATCATCACCGATTTTCGGCAGACGCATTAAGCCGAATCCAAGTTTTTTATTGCTTTCAAAGCTCATATATACCTCAAAATTCAGGAATTATTTTTTGTTGATATTTTAAAATCAGGCGGATTGGTCGCTCTGGCATAAGTTATATCAGTCGGGCCGAAGAGCATGACAGAGGCGATTTCCCAACCGCGCGGGATACCGAGTTTTTTCCGCATGGAACGATTGAATTTAAAGGCGTATCCGGCAAAACCGCACCAGCATGTGCCGATGTTGAGAGTTTGAGCAAAAAGGTCAAAATTGCTTAATGCGATCCAGGGATCGGCCTCTTTGCAGGGGGCTTTTTTATTTACCGCACAAACAATCATGTGCGGGGCGTTGCGGAAAACGACATCTTCGCCGTTCATTATCTCCTGCAGAAAGCGTTTGACATTGGGATAAAGCAATTTCAAAATCCCTGAACGGACAAGAAATTTGAGCATGGAAGCGGTCTTTTCACGGAAAAAAGTCATATCATCACGATTGTCCACAATGCGGAAAAAAAGCGAATGATCATTGCATCCTGTGGCACTCCAAGCCAGAGATATTTTCAGTTTTTCCATAACTTCCGGAGCGATATTTTCATTGCGGAAGCGGCGGATACTGCGTCTTTGGCGGAGGAGATTGAGCATATTTTCCGGTGTTGGCAAATCTCCGATCGGGGCGCATTGATCGGCAGTAATTCCGCCGTATGTCAAAGCTCCGGTCGGACATATCGCCAGACAATGCTGACAGTTCAAACAGTATTTTTCAAGTTCTTCCGGCATGAAAATCTGATTTGAATCATTTTTTCTGATGATTTTGACCACGCAATCATCAATACATCGATTGCATTTGATACATTTTTCGTGATTTACAACGATCATGATTTTTTCCTGTTAAAAAGGCCCCTGACTGAAATCTTTGCAGATGTGAGCTTTTGCCCATGCTTTGAGAATGCGGTGTTCCTTATTTCTGAAACATGAAAGTTTTTCAACTGCACGGAGGATGGCATTGCTGTTGTGAGCGACGGAAATTCTGACAAATTCAGTGCCGTCGGTATCAAGTTCAGCGGCGGCTTTTGCAGCGGCGGTGAAATCCATTGCTTTGTTATTGAGCAGTACGGAGATGGCGCGCATACGCATATTGTCAGGGGCTGTGGGATCGTTTTGAATATCTTTGGATATGAGCATGGCATCTTCGGGGAGGTTATTGAAAAAACTGAAGCAGTAGATCATAACGCCGCGTTCCATATTTTTCTGATAAAACTTTTTCATGAATTCAACGCCGCTTTTCATATCGCTGTGCATGAGCAGTCCTGCGGCATAAACTCTGCCGTTTTCGGGAGCTTCAAAATTGGCACAATAATTTTTCATCCATGCGATTTCCTCCGCATTGAGTTTGACGCCGAGTTTGAACAAAGTTTCAATGGCATGGACCCTGTCTTCGATTTTTTCGGGATAGAATGCGACTT
>JAZRBX010000246.1:0-2106 GCA_045635285.1 Victivallaceae bacterium | reverse complement strand
AACAATCACCGTCATTGCCACAGACCATGCCCCTCATACCACAACCGCCAAACTGGTTGAATTCAATCATGCCCCCTTCGGCATTGTCGGACTGGAAACAGCTGTCTCCGTCTGCCTCAAAGAATTGGTACACAGCAACATCCTGAGCATGAAAGACTTTGTCGCCAAATTCACCACCGGCCCCGCCGAGGTCCTCGGCTTCAAAGATTACGATCTTGCCATCGGTAAACCCGCCGACATCACCATCATCGACCTCAACAAAAAAGTCAAGGTCAACGCCGCCGAATTTCACTCAAAATCTTCCAATACCCCCTTTGACGGTATGGAATTTACCGGCGCTCCCGTAATGACTATCGTTGATGGCAAAATTGTCGCCGATCCTTACTTTCTTTCGCAGTGAAAGAAAGTAAGATAAAGAAAGCCATTTCCTTTACTTTTCTTTTGAAAAAAGAAAAGTAAAACAAAAGAAAAGGGGCTGTTGCAAAACATTAGGTTTTGCAACAGCCCCGTAAAATTTATTCTCCCGGATAATTTCAATATTTCCACCCGACATAACTCAAATCAACAGATCCGCGAAGTGCAGCGGAACAGTCGCCAAGGCTCAGAACTGCACTCTTGGTACTGCTGATTTCAGAAAATTTCTGTCTGATAAGCGGAGTAGACTCTCCTTTGATATAAAGTTCCCAGCAATTTTTGTCAGTATCGCATTTAAGAACAAAAGTTCTGAATTTGAACCCGAAATCAAAAGGCTTTTTCTGACGCAATTTAAACGCCGGATCAGTATATTCAATATAATCTTTGGCAAAAGAAAAGTATGCACTCATATTCTTGTCCTCTGTCGGACTCAAAACCGGGCAGAACATAAATTGCGGACAATCAACATCATTGTCAAGCAGACGCAATTCAAACTCAAATTCAATTTTCTTCACTCCGCGTGGAAGTTTATTAAAATCATATTTGGCCCATTCATTGCCATTCGGTTTTTTGCCTCTGGATTTGATATGCAGTACAGGATACGGTCTTTCCGGCACCACACGGACATAAGCTTGAGCATCGCCGACGCCCTCTGCCGCATACCCCAAATTAACTGCAACTCCGAGTTCCTGCGGAGTTTTTTTATCGAAAGCAGAATAGAAAAAATTGAATCCATTGCTTTTCGGGTCGCCGGTTTGAACTTTTGCATCAGCATCTTTTTCAATTTTGAATGTCGCCGCCATGATACGGGCAAAAGGACTTGCCATGCGATTGCCGCAGAAACTGCTTTCATCATAAATAACCATAAGTTCATTGGGAGCAACTTCTATCAAAGAACCGTAACTGCTGGTATTTTCTTTCCATATACAGAATTGCTGATAATTTTTCCCTGTCCCGGTGAAGTCAAAAAACAAGTGTATATTCGGGCGTCCTGTAACCAGCACAAGCGTTCCGTTTTCCAAAAGGATCGCATGAGGGGAAGCTCCGAACGGCACTGCCAATTCTGATTTGCTCCATGTTTTGCCGCCGTCGACTGAGCGTTTTTGACGGCATGCTTTCCATCCGTCAACACGGTAAATCGCCAAAATAGTTCCGTCGGCAAGTTCAACAAGGGTACTTTCATTGGCGCCTTCATTATCATCGAATTCAGGTTCTGCGATAATGGAATGAAATTTCCAGTTTTCGCCGTCATCTTCAGAAATAATGCAGAAAAGATGAGCTTTGGCGGCATTTTTTTTATGTCCGTAAGCTGTTGCAATCATTTTGCCGCTGCGGGTCAGGATGACTTGACGGTAAGAATGAACTGTTGTTGAATAAGGCATTTCAACTTTGACGGTGCGGACGGTAAGTTTTTTATTTTTATCAACTTTTTTGATTGTCCAATTATGAATATTGGATGCTTTGGAACTCCAGCAGCCGACATTGATTATCTCATTTCTGCTGTTTTCGCAAGCGTTTGCACCAAAAATATTTTCTCCTGCGACAGGTTTCTGCCATGTTTCGCCGTTATCATAAGAAATTTCGGAACAATGTCTTTCAGATACAGTATGGACACCTTTTGAATGGTTAAGGTGAAGTCGGATCGTAGCCATGTCGTACTGTGAGCCAAGGAGTTGTAGCCCCTAATTGTCT
>JAZRBX010000245.1:0-4702 GCA_045635285.1 Victivallaceae bacterium | reverse complement strand
CCCATTGCCAGAGCCGGAGTCGTTACATCAAAAACTTTGAGGAAATCAAGTTTTGCCATTTTGCTGTAAACAAAAAGAGCAATCGTTGCCAGTATGAAACCGCCGTAGAAAACCAGCCCGCCTTTGTCAATGCGGATGATGTCGCCGAGATTATTTCTGAATTCATCAAAAAACTGGATCACATAAAAAATCCTTGACCCGAGAACCCCGCAGATCATGGCGATAAACACCAGATTCGCAGCCTGATCGGAAGTGAGTTTCGCCTCTTTGCGATTATACTGGATGAGCATTGCCGCCGCCAGAAATCCCAATGCCGCCATAACGCCGTACCAGCGGACAGTCAGCGGTCCTATTGAAAAAGCTATCGGATACATTTCAAACCTCTTTCTCTGTTTGTTCGTTTTCAAGTTTTTCGGCAAATTTTTCTATTGCAATAACCATTGTAAAACCGACAATCGCCAGAAATACAGTTAAAATAACTTCCCGTGAAAATTCGTGCGGAAATATGTTTTCATCTCCGTTTTTGAACGGCCAGACCTTGCGGAGAGAACCGAGCATGAAACCGATGAGAATCGCAATCGTCCATGAATAATATTTTTTAAGACAGAATGAAAGCAGTCGCACAAATGAAATCAATCCCGCAACGATCCCGATTCCGAAAGCAAGCAGGATCAATGCCGATTCTGAAATCATTGCACCATCACCGTTCAGAATGCCGCTTTTAAGTCCGTTCACCGCACCGAGGATGTAATCATATTTGCCGATCAGAAGCAGAACAAATGATCCCGATATGCCGGGAAGGATCATCGCCGAGATGGCAAGTGCACCGCATAAAACTATAAACAATTTGTGTTCAGGAGTTTGCGTGGGGACCATGCCGGTAAGGAAATATGCACCGACAGCTCCTGTCAGCAATACAGCAACAAGTTTCCAATCCCATTTTTCAATCTTTTTTTTGACCGCAAAAACCGACGCTCCGACAAGTCCGAAGAAAAATGCCCACAAATATTGAGGATGATTGTCAAGTGCATATTTGATCGGAGAGGAGAGCAGAATGATGGACAATGCAATGCCGACAACCACCCAGAACGGCAATGCGAAAGGTTTGCTTTTCAAAGTTTTCCAATCGGCAGTAAACAGTGCTTTGACCGTACTCCATGCAAGCCAGCTTTTGAGAGCTTCAAGCATGTCGGAGTAAATGCCGAGGATAAACGCCATCGTGCCGCCTGAAACCCCGGGAATAATATCAGCACCTCCGATGACCGCACCGCAGCCGAGATATTTCAAATATTTTTTCCAGTTCATTAAAAAGTCCTTCAGTTAAACAGTTTTGATAATATAATATATATTACACAAAAAGTCAAATCCATGAAGGACGGGAAAAAGATATTTTTCAAATTTCACTGACTGAACTTATACCGTAACGGTCAATACAAAGAAGCGATGCGGCAAAAGGACTCTCACAGAGCGCACTCTGAACCAGAAACTGTATGCCGTTCTGCTCAAAAAGTTTCATACCTTCATGAAAATGTCCGGACAATGCGCCACGGTAATTTTTTTCTTTCATCAAATCAAGTATCTCCGATGAATTTTCATAACCGTAAATACAGCTTCCCGCAGGAACCAGCGGCACATGCTGCAAAGAAAATAAAACGCCGTCAAAATCCTCCGCACTTTTTTCCATACGGAGCAGATCGCTCCTGCTTCTGACAGCATTATAACCGGGTCGTTCCGCATCATCGAAAATCACAAAACGGACAAAATCAATATCATAAACAGGATGAAAAGGAAAATATTCCGTAAATTTTTCCTGCACAAGATCATGATTGCCTCTGATTGCGATATGCGGCACATCAAGAAGCGATAAAATTTCAGCGGAAATCTGCGTCAGACGCTCCGCCTCCTCCGCTTCCGGAAAATTTATCACATCGCCGCCGCAAATAACCAGATCAGGTTTGACCTCATCATTCAGTTTTTTTACCAGTTTTGCCAGAATCGACGGCATGAATTCGCCCCTGCGTTCAGGACAGAATTTATTAGGCAAGAGAGCATAATGCAAATCACTCAAAAATGCAACTTTTATCTCATTTTTTCCCATACTGACCTCACAAACTCAAAAGTTTATCAAAAGCGCCGCACATTTCTCCGATTGAAAAAGCACTTTTTTTGCTTTCATTCTGAACACTGGTCAATCTCGGACATTGGCGGAGAAGTTTCATATATTTGTTCCAATCCGCGACACCGCTGAAGACAAGTCCGTGCAAATCTCTGTGGCCGTCATTGTCGTGCAAATGAGCAGTAACGATCCACGGAGCAAGTTTTTCCAAAGCCCCCGACTGGAATTGCAGTTTGCCGTGCCATGAGCGTATCCGCTGGTCATCATTGTTTTCATCACGATCACGCGCCACGGAATCTGCCGCCATCATCGTGGCATGGCCTGCATCGAAGCATGCACCAAGCGAGGGAGAGGTGATTTTTTTCAGGAAATAAAGCAGTTCATCGGGAGTATTTGAGGGTTCAAAAGCATTTTCTATGGCAATAACGATATTATTTTTCTCCGCCGCCAGCAGCAGTTCCTCCAATGTTTCAACTGCAAGACTGCGGAGTTCATCTTCATACCCCTCCCAAAGATTATCCACACAGCATGCCGCACCGATATGCATGACATAATTGCGGACACCGAGCGCAGCCCCGAGTTCAAATGCCTTTTTGTGGCGTTCAAGCATATTCTTTCTGCGGTCACTGCCTCTGACATTCAAATCATATTCTCTGCCGCAAAGTCCGTGAATATCCCAGAATGAAATATTATTTTTCTCACCGCATTGACGCCATTTTTCCACCAAAGAAGGATTTTCAAGCAGAATATCCAGCAGAGGAGAATTTACAGTCAGATGTTCCGCACCGTTTGCCGCAAATTCCGCAAAAACGCCATCCCATTCATTTTCAGGAATTTCCGCAAAATCAAAAAAATGACTTACTCTCAATTTCTCCATAATCAAAACCTCACAAATCCATAAATTTTTTCACCGGCAGCCAAATTTTTTATAAAAAATTCCCTTTTTTATTCTGCTTTCGGGGCTCTGGTCATAAGTTCATAAACAGCTTCGACAGCAGATTTATTTTGATAAAGGATATTGTATATTTCTGTAATAATCGGAGTTTCAACTCCTGCACAATCTGCAAGGTGTTTTGCCCCTTTGGCAGTAACAACGCCCTCTGCAACGACCATTCCCATTGCAGAAATGATCTCATCAAGTTTCTGCCCTTTTCCCAGACATTCGCCGACATGACGGTTGCGGCTGTGCCCGCTGGTGCAGGTAACGATCAGATCGCCGACTCCGCTCAACCCTGCAAAAGTCTGTGCATTACCGCCGAGTGCGACACCGAGGCGGCTCATTTCGGCAATACCTCTGGTAATGAGTGCGGCTTTGGGATTATCTCCGAGTTTCATTCCGTCGATGATGCCTGCGGCGACAGCCATGACATTTTTCAATGCGCCGCCGAGTTCGACGCTCAAAATATCCGTGGTGGTATAAACACGGAAGTAATCATTCATAAAAAAATCTCTGACAATTTCAGCATCAGCGATATTGGCAGAAGCCGCGACCACCAGAGTCGGAACTTTGCGGCTGACCTCTTCGGCGTGGCTCGGTCCGGAAAGAACCGCATAACGGCATTCTCCCAGAATATCACGGACAACTTCACTCATACGCAGCCATGTATCAACTTCGATACCTTTGGCAACATTGATAATGAGCTGTTTTGACGGCTCAAAAAAAGGTTTGAATTTTTCCAGAACGCCGCGGAGATACTGCGACGGACTGGCAAGGAGAATCGCTTCGCTGTCCTTGACGGCTGCAGCGATATCAGCTTCAAATTTCAATCTGTCATCGAGTTTGACGCATGGGAGAAATTTGGAATTGACCCGACTGACCGCCATCTCATTTATATATTCAGGGAAAGGCCCCCACATAGTTACATCATGTTTATTATCAACGAGAACGAGAGAAAGTGCCGTACCCCATGCGCCATCGTTCAAAACGGTTATCTTCATTTTATTTCACCTTTCGTTCAAATTTAAGTTCGGTACCGTTTTTGAGACGGATGATATTCGCCTTATGCTTCAAAACAGAGGCCGCACCGATAACGGTGAAAAATACGATCACTGTCCAGCTTATCTGCGGCTGTATCTTCAAAATTTTCAACAGCACCGCACTCAAGGGCAATGCCGCTGAAGCACAAATTGACCCCAGAGAAACGTATCTTGACGCCAGAAAAACCGCCGCCCAAACCGCAAAAGCGATTACAAAAGGCATCCATGCCAGAGCAAGTATCACACCGCCTGCAGTTGCAACCCCCTTGCCGCCTTTGAATTTCAAATAAGGCGTAAACATATGACCTGCAACAGCAAAAAGTCCGCACAAAATGACAATAATTTCCGCATTTTCGATTTTAAAATACTGTTTTGCAATATAAACAGGCAGAAATCCTTTCAGCAAATCACAGAAAAAGCAGAGTTTACCATACCATTTGCCGACCACACGGGTAACATTGGTGGCACCGACATTGCAGCTGCCCTCTTTGCGTATATCGTGCCCTTTTAATTTGCCGATGATAAAGCCGAAAGGGACACCCCCAAGTAAATACGCTCCGACACAAAATGCCGCCGCCACAAGAATTAATTTAATATTCATACTTTTTT
>JAZRBX010000244.1:0-6646 GCA_045635285.1 Victivallaceae bacterium | reverse complement strand
TTTTGTCTCTTGTTTTTTGCCAAACATCCGATATAATATTTATTGAAACGCTAACCGTTATGCCACCCACATCAATGAAAGCGGCAAAACTGCATGGAGCAGAGGTCCTTATTCATCACGGATTTTCGTTGCCTTTTTCAGGGGAGGATGAGCAGTTTTTCGGCGGTGCTCATGTTGCCGAAGTCGGTAATTTTCTGATAGCCGAGCTGCTGGAGTTTGCCCATCGCCATTTTGGAACGCCGCCCGCTGCGGCAGTAAAGGTATATCGGCGTGTTTTTGTCGGGTACGATTTCGGCAATTTTGTTGTCAATGGCGTCAAGCGGAAGATTTATTGCTCCTTTGATATGTTTCTCATGAAATTCATCAGGTGTACGGACATCAAGCAGAACTGCATCTTTCTCCATTTTTACCGGGATAAGTTCTCTATTGGAACAGCCGTTGAACAAAAATGCCGCGGCACTGCAAATAAATATTAAAAATTTTTTCATAAAAAACTCCGTTTTCTTTATATGACAAAAATCAACTCTTTTAAGATACAGCAGAAGCAGAAAAATACAAATAAAATTTCTGTAAAATATCGTAATAAAATATTTGATTTTTCAATCGCAGGACATATATTAGAAAAAGGAATTGTAAGAATTTTTCAACAAAAAAAGAGGTGTATAATGAAATTAATAAAAAGAAATATCATCAGTAATTGGAAAAATTGTCCCGGTAATACAAGTCAATCATTCCCCGGTATTGCTGTCGCTCCGAACGGCAGAATTATTGTAAACTGGCGCAGTGCTCCTGAAAAAATTCCGATGGCAGGACAGCATGTTTTATACAGTATTTCCGATGACGGCGGTGAATCATGGAGCAAACCGTTTGATGTATTCGAGCCGCCTTTGCATGACGGTCGCCCCGGTGCATTCAGGGCAGGGTATCCGTCTTGGATAAACGGCAGATTCTGCATGGTTCTCTGCTGGGTGGACAACAGTATTCCCGACAGACCTTTTTTCAAGGAGGAAAACAGCGGACTGCTCGACTGCAAGATTTTTTGGGCTGAATCAAACGATTATGGTGAAACCTGGAGCAAACCTGAATATATCGGAACTGAACCGTTTGAGAAATTTTCAACTCCGATAACAGGACCTTTGCTGTCTTTCTCCGACGGAGAGATGATCGCTCAATTTGAATTGAACAACGCTTATGATGCAACCGAAGAATGGCGTCATTTGCCGGTGTTGAAATTCTCTGAAGACCAAGGCAGAACTTTTGAAAGTCATTCAGTGCCTGCTTCCGATCCTGAAAATCATATCTTTTATTGGGATCAGCGTCCTCTTGTTTTGAAAGATGATACTCTGGTCGATTTTTTCTGGACATGGGACAATGCTTCAAGCTCTTACTTCAATATTCACATGAGTTATTCTGCGGACCGCGGTATGAACTGGAGCGAGGCTCTGGATACCGGAATTGACGGTCAGCCGGGACAACCTGTCGAATTTGCAGACGGTTCGCTCATGCTGCCGTATGTCGATCGCACCGCAAAACCTGCAATCAAGGTCAAAACCTCCTCCGATCGCGGCAGAACTTTCTGCAAGGATGAACTTGAAATAAGTCTGCCTATTGAAGATAAACAGACCGACAAACAATCTGATGTCAACGGAGCATGGAACGAAATGGGCAAGTTCTCTCTCGGTTTGCCTGCGGGGGCATCTTCGGGACATGATACTGCTTATGTCGTATGGTATGCAGGAGAAGATACCGACAGAACAAATATCGAATTTGCGGAAGTCGCTCTGTAAAATTTATTTTGACTTTATACCGTTGAATCAAGTTGATTCAGCGGTATTTTTATTTTTGGGGATGATGCCGGTCATGCGGCGGAATTCAACGGGGGATTTGCCGGTTTCACGCTTGAAAAAACGGCTGAAATAATATTCATCATTGAAATTCAAAAGTGCGGCAACATCTTTTATTTTCAAAGAATCATCACGCAGAAAGCGTTCCGCACGGCCGATGATTGCACGGCTGATGATTTTTTTCAGAGTTTCTCCGTAATCATGTGAAAATCTTCTTGATAAAGTATCTGCGGAAACACCTGCTTGCAATGCAAGATCATTTACCGTTGTTCTGCCGTCAGCGTGTTCGAGCAAAAAGGTGTGTATTTTTATATCCCGCTCGTATAAATGGTGTTTGGCATCATCATTTTCAGGCATTATTCTGATGATGAGAGATATGAGTTTCTGATGCAGAAGGTAGGTGTTTTTTGCGGAGCTTTTGCAATTTATCAATGCGGCAAGTTCATTGATCAATTCTTTTTGTTCTGTAAGTTCAATAAAAATACTGCTGTGAGAAAAAATTTCGCGACAACCATTGACAAAGCAGTTGAAGTGGAAGGAGAGAAAAGATGTATTGCTGTCAAATTTGAACTTGTATTCTTCATTGCTGCTTAAAAAATATATTGCCATTGTTTTCAGTTTGAATTTCTTTTGAGTTGCAGTATGGATTATTTCGGAGCCGCCGTCTGATTTTATCACGGCAAAAAGGCGGTTGAAAGAGTGTCTGTTCATGCCTTCCCATGCGAAACGAACTTCGGCACATTCATAAAATTCCCAGTTCAGACTGTTTAGCGCATCTACGGTTTTCTGATGATTTGTTTTTCCCTGAAACATACAAGTTCGTTCCGTTTTTTTCCATTGTTTTTTTGAAGATTATGTATTATATTATAGCAGAAAAACAAAAAAATACAAATATGTCAAATTAAAAAAACGGTGAAAAATATGATTTACAGTAAATCAAAAAGTTCGGCGATTTCATTCCCTCTCGGCGGTATCGGTACAGGTTCAATCAGTTTGGCAGGCAACGGCAGATTGATTGACTGGGAGATTTTCAACAGTCCGGCCAAGGGCAGTTACAACGGCATAAGTCATTTCGCTGTCAGAGCGGAGGAGGGCGGCAAAGTTACAGATATAAGAGTTCTCAATGGTGATTTGCCGCCGCATTATATCGGAAATTATGTTGATACACTGCGTTACTGCGGCTACGGCTACGGTCCTGAAATCGGTACTCTCTGCAATCTTCCTCATTTCAAAAATCATACATTCAAAGGAATGTATCCGGTGGCAGAAATAGATTTTGCCGATAAAAATTTTCCTGCGCAGGCAAAAATGACGGCATGGAGCGTTTTTATCCCCGGAGAGAGTTTGAATTCAAGTTTGCCGGCAGGATTTTTTGAAATACTCCTCAGGAATACAACTGATCGTGCCATTGATTATACGGTTATCGGCGTTTTGAGTAATCCGTGGAGTGCCGTTCAAGCTGGTTCATTCAATAAGGTCAATGGAAATCAGCTGACTTTGACCGATGGTGCAAAACGGGGT
Source organism: Victivallaceae bacterium (assembly GCA_045635285.1). Taxonomy (GTDB): domain Bacteria; phylum Verrucomicrobiota; class Lentisphaeria; order Victivallales; family Victivallaceae; genus RGIG5270. The sequence continues at coordinate 3,281 of JAZRBX010000244.1, read as the reverse complement.
GATCTGACATTGACATTGTGTGAAGATGCGGAAAATATTTCGTATCAGACCTATATGTACCGCGGCGGGTGGCGTGATTATCAGGAAGTTTATTTCCATGATTTGCTTAAAGGAGGTCGTCTGCATGATCGCTGTTATGAACCGTCAGAGGAAAAAGGCCCGACTGACCACGGAGTTATGGCATCGCATTTTTGTTTGCAGCCCGGAGAGGAAAAATGTGTGCGTTTCATTATTTCATGGCATGTGCCGATGCGTCAGCTGCTGAACGCACCTGAAGGCCGCAAAGAGCGTGCTGAATCTGCAAATTTGAATTGGGAGTGGAAAAATTATTACGCAACAATTTGGAAAAATTCAACTGATTCAGGCAAGTTCGCCATGGAAAATTACGATGAATTACGCCGCAAGACTTATCTTTTTCGTGATGCTCTTTTCAGCGGTAATCTGCCTGATTTTGTTAAAGACGGCATTGCAAGCAATCTTGCGGTTTTGAAATCTCCTGTTTGCATGCGTTTGGAAGACGGAACTTTTTATACTTATGAGGGAGTCGGTTCGATATGGGGTTCATGTGAAGGTTCATGCTCACATGTTTTGAATTATGCTCAAAGTCTGGCATTCCTTTTTCCAGATCTGGAACGTTCCATGCGTGAATCGCATTTGAAATATAGTGTTGATGAGAATGGCGGAAGCCATTTCCGTCTGCTGCTGCCGCTCGGGATCAGGGCAACTCCTGAAGATATGCGTCCCTGTGCCGACGGACAATTCGGCGATATTATGAAAATTTACCGTGACTGGAAAATCGGCGGTGATGAAGAATATTTGAAAAAATATTATCCGACTATCAAAAAGAGTCTTGAATTTGCATGGAATCCCGCCAATCCCGACCGCTGGGACATTGAAAAAAGCGGTATCCTCCACGGCAGACAGCATCATACTCTGGATATGGAACTTTTCGGAGCGAATTCATTTTTGAGCGGTCATTATCTCGGTGCGCTTGCGGCGATGGCGGCAATTGCTGATTTTGTCGGAGATAAGGATTTTGCTGATGAATGCAGAATAATTTTTGCCAAAGGAAAAAAATATCTGAATGAAGTTCTTTTCAACGGCGAATATTTCTGTCAGAAAATTGATTTGAAAGACAAAAGCATACTTGACAGTTTTATTGATGCCGAAAATTATTGGAGCGAAGAACACGGAGAAATAAAATATCAAATCTCCGAAGGCTGCAGTATTGACGCCTGTCTGGCACAGAATTATGCTGATTTGTATGGACTTGGTGAAATTTTTGATCGCAGTAAATGCCGTAAAACTTTACAGTCAATTTATAGATACAATTTCAAAAAATCTATGCGAAACTTTGCGAATTTCTGGCGTGTTTATTCTCTGGATGATGAGGCAGGCACAATTATTTGCAGTTTTCCGAAAAGTAAAGCCGCAATCCCTCTGACTTATAACAGCGAAACTATGACCGGTTTTGAATGGGCTTTTGCCACTCATCTGGCAAGTATGGGCATGTTCAGTAAATCCATGAAAGTTGCCAAAGCCATCCGTCAGCGATTTGACGGAGTCAAACGCAATCCATTTAATGAATTTGAATGCGGCAGCAATTACACCCGCAGTATGGCATCATACGGACTCCTGCTTGCTTTGACCAAATTTTCTTATGACCGCAACAATGGGATGCTTGGATTTGCCTCTGCTGCAAAGAGTGATATTTCAAGTTTCTGGGCATTGGGTGATGTCTGGGGAACGGTGGATATTGCTTCTGAAAGTGTTGAAATCAAAGTTTTGCACGGCGAATTTGAACTTCGTTGTTTCAAGAGTGATTTTCAGGCGGGATGTTTTGAATTGAACGGCATAAAAGTTACTCTTCCTGTAACCCTCAAAGTTAATGACATTTTTAAATGCAGCAAATAAGTTTCAAATAATTTATTGATTTTTTCAGTATCAGGACAATAAAAAACGGGATCGCTTTTATTGATTGCAATAAAAATGATCCCGTAAGTTTATCGGGGCGGATTATTTGACGGCGGGAAGATTGTATTTTTTGTCGAAAGCGTATTTGATTTCCATGATTTCAACGATACCGTGGATGGTTGAACTGCCGTCACCGAAAGATACGAAGTTTACTTTTGAAGTGGCAGCGGCGTTTGCCATCCATCTTTTGCCGAGGAATTTTTGGGTTTTGAGGTCATAGACTTCCATGGAGTTGGCTTTTGCGTCAAAGACAAAACGCAGGCTCTGAAACTCTGTGCCGGATGCAAAATTGATATTGCCGTTCATTGAATTGATTTCTTTGAGGGAAATATTGGCATAACCAAGGCGATTTTTCGGCCGTACATTATCTTTGAAAATAACGGAAATGGCGAACTGCGGATCGGCACTTTCAGTATCAGCCAGACGGTAAGTAACATCAACGGTCAAAGTCTGGAATTCTTCATTTCTGATAAAAGAAAATGTGGGCCATTCCAGTTTTTTGCTCTGGTTGTTCAGGAGCAGTACGGTATCGCCGTCTTCATTGGGGGCGAGACCTGCGAATTGGGGGGCGTTTGCGTTTTTGTTCTGATAGCCGTTTGCTTTGAACCCCAATGTTGTCGGAAGTTCCATTGAGTCAGCTTTGTAAACTAAATCAAAGACCTCTTCAGCGGCATACAATCCGCATCCGACCAATGCACAAAGTGCAACTGCAAAAAATTTTTTCATTTGTTTTACCTTTCTTTGTTGGATGGTTTTATTTTGCAGAGATTGAATTGATTTTGATTTCAGGAGATTTTTCACGCAGGAAGTTGCGGCTGTAAACTCTGATACCGGGATCGGTCCAGGTAACAAAGTCTGGGTCTTGACCGCCGGTCAGATTGACAAATTGCAATTTGACATCATGGTGTCCGGTCATCAGGTCGATAACCTTTTTGATTTCAGGATCTTTTGTGCGTGTGAACTTCCAGTTGCCGTCATTGATAAAGAGGTCAAGGCCGATATTATACGGATTATCTCCGCAATTTTCAGTAGCAAGGATAATATCCTTATGTCCGTCTTTATTCCAGTCGATTATGCTGATATTGGTTCTGGTGTGGGCATAAAAAGGTTTGCCGTCAGTCATATACAGCGGGATCGCTTCTCCGAAAACGGGAGCTTTGCCGATTTCACGGGTAAACGGAACTGCATAGAGCTGCTGAACGGGGAAACCGGGATCATTGGTACGGCAGGGATTGTCAAAGTGAGAGATAAGAACTCTCTGACCTTTGAAATCATCTACGACTGCAGGATTGCAACGATATGCCAAT
>JAZRBX010000243.1:0-7100 GCA_045635285.1 Victivallaceae bacterium | reverse complement strand
AGTCCAGATTTTTGCGTTCAAGTTTTGACTTGGCATTTTGCAGAATATCATTGGTTTCGGCGGCAAAACCTGCAAGGATTTGATTCGGTTTTTTGGCTGCGCCGAGAGATTTTAAAATATCTTCGGTCCGTTCGAGGACGAGAGTCAGGTCGCCGTCGGATTTTTTCATTTTGTTTTCGTGAACGAATTTCGGCCGGTAATCGGCGACGGCGGCACACATGATTATCAAATCGGCGTTATCGGCTTCATCGAGCATGGCGCGTGCCATTTCTGCGGCACTTTCGACATTGATACAGCGGACATTGGCAGGGACATCGAGATTGACGGGGCCTGAAACAAGCACTGTTTCATCGGCAATGGAGGATGCCGCTTCGGCGAGCGCGTAACCCATTTTGCCGCTTGAACGGTTGGTAATGAAACGGACGGGGTCGATTTTTTCTCTGGTCGGACCTGCACTTATGAGTATTTTTTTGAAATGTTTCATTTTATTTTACCTGTGAATTTTCAATGAAAGACTTTCCGCAGCGGCGGCAGCGGTCTGGATTCAGCCCGAAAGGAATATGTTTGCCGCATTCAGGACATTTGACCAACAGAATATCTGCACCGACGGAGGCGAATATTGCAAGGACGATGATCAGAGCTGAATACATGCGCATATCTCTGTCACGCTGTTCCATAATGATTTCTCTCGGAGTTTTGCGTTCGGGAGTTTCGCTTTTGAAATCATCTGAATTTTCGATGGAGTAAGCGGAGGTATTGTCGGAAGTTTTTTCAAGAACGGTGTTAAGGATAGCTGCAATGAGCAGAAAAATACATGCAGACACACTGATAAGCAGTGCTTTGCGAAGTTTTATTTTCTTTTCAGCATAAGGAGTCAAACGTTCCATATCAATCCTTTTTCAAGTTCAAAAATTTTTTTATCCGCTCTTTATCTTCCTTGCGGAATATCACAGCATGCGGCATTTCCAGAGAGATGTTTTTTCCGTTGTCATCTGTCATCTGAACAAGGTTTATTCCCTGAAGGTCAAGAGTGCTGTCCGAAACGGCAATGCCGATAGCATTCGGATTATTTTTGACCATAGTGATGATTTGAGAGGCAGAATCGAGCGGGAAATGCTGCGAATCGCTGCGGAGATTGAGAATTTTTGAAAGAAATTCAAATGCATTGTCATCGGTTTTCATGCCGAAACGGTGGATGGTAAAGATGTTTGACGGATCAAAGGGTTTCCATGTATTGATTTCTCCGTTCCAGATTTTGGTGAAATCGGAAACTTTCAATTTTTTCAAAGGATTGCGTTTGCCGACAAAAACAATGAAATTTGTTTTGGCAAATTCAATAAAACAGAGTTCCTGCGGCAGATTTTTGAGATTGGAGCCGTCATTTTTTGCAAGCACGATGTCCGTTTCTTTTTTTTGCAGAGAAGCCAGTGCGGTCTCAAACGGACTTCCGGTAACAGTACACGAAAAATCTTTTTCCGACATGGATTTTTCTATCAGGATTTGACGGAAAGCGAGATCGGCACTGTCGGTATTGATAATACGCCAGTCATCTGCCGCCTGCACCAAAGTACAAACGGCAGCTGACAATGAAAATATAATTTTTTTAACGGAGGTAACCATTTTTGTGATTGAGTTTCCACTTCCATGCAGATTCAATAATGGCTTCGGCATTTTCAAACTGCGGTTTCCATCCGAGCATTTTTTTGATACGGTCGGAACATGCAATAAGGGTGTCGGGGTCGCCGGGACGGCGGGGGGCGATTTCATAATTGATTTTTTTGCCGGAAACTTTTTCGGCGGCTTTGATGATTTCAAAAACGCTCAAGCCTTTGCCGGTGCCGAGGTTGTAATGGCCGCTTTCTGGAGCGTCGAGTGCGAGCATGTGTGCCTGTGCAAGGTCAAGGATGTGGATATAATCGCGGATACAGCTGCCGTCGGGAGTATTGTAATCATCACCGTAGACGAGGAGTTTTTCTCTTTCTCCTGCGGCGACTTGCAGAATGATCGGGATCAGGTGAGTTTCAGGATTGTGAGCTTCACCGAAATTTTCTGTGGCACCTGCGGCATTGAAGTAGCGCAAAGCGGCATATTTGACGCCGTGGATCTGTGAGTACCAGTTGAGGATTTTTTCAAAGCAGAGTTTTGATTCGCCGTAAGGATTGATGGGCTGCTGTCTGTCGTGTTCGGCAATGGGGCATTTTTCCGGCTGACCGAAGGTTGCGGCGGTACTGGAGAATACGAAATTTTTGATATTTCCTGCGACGGCGGCATCGGCAAGATTGATACCGTTGGCGATATTGTTGCGGAAATATTTGGAGGGATTGGTCATGGATTCGCCGACGAGTGATGCGGCGGCAAAGTGCATGATACCGTAGAAATTTCCGTCTTTGGCGACTTGAATGATTTTATCTCTGTCAGCGAGATCGCCGAGGATGAATTTGGCTCTGGGGTCGACAGCATCCAGATGTCCGGTAATGAGAGAGTCGTAAACAGTTACGGCATAACCGTGATCAAGCAGATATTCAGTACATGCACTTCCGATATAACCGGCACCGCCGGCAACGAGAATGTGTTTCATTTTGCAGTCATTTCCTTTCTTTTTTGTGAAAAACTGATTATTTTTCAATAATTTACTATATTTTTTTGATTTTTCAATTTAAAAATAGAAAAAAAGGTGTACATTATATAATAAGCATTGCAATATATTGTCCGGAGCTGGTTTTTTCGGGGACGGTAAGGCATGCAGCAATAAATAATTATCCGTAAAAAAGTAAGGTTTTTTGTGTATGGATGCAAAAGAAAAAAACATTCTGATCGTCGGTCTCGGTCTGCTCGGCATGTCGCTTGCCATGGCATTCCGCAGAGCCTCGATCGCTGTCGCTGGATACAACCGCCGCAAAGAGGCAGTTGATTTCGGTGTGGCAAACGGAATATTGCTTGAAGAGTCTGTATCGGATATTGAAAAACTGCTTGCATGGGCAGATGTGGTTTTTCTGGCACTTCCCATACCGGCAACAGTTGAGTTTGTTGAAAAATATGCATCATGTTTCAAAAAAGGTGCCATTGTTACAGATTTGAACAGTACCAAAAAAGCGTTTATGTCTGCTGCAGAAAAGTTCCTGCATCCGGAAAATGTGCGTTATGTCGGAAGTCATCCCATGGCAGGTACGGAAAAATCCGGATACGAAAACGCTTTTGAAAGTTTGTATGACAATGCGGATGTTTTTATCTGTTCCGCTCCGGATGATTCAGAAGCTGCGGAGTGCATTGAAAAACTCTGGCACTCGGTGAATTGCAAAACTGTCCGCATCGAACCGAAAAAACATGACAATCTCGTTGCCCGTACAAGTCATGTGGCTCATATCCTTGCTTCGGCTCTGACATTGAGTGTGCTGGGATATGAAGACAAAAAGGATAATTTTGCAGGTTGTGCAGGAGGTTTCCGCGATACCTCCCGTACCGCATCAAGTAATCCTGTCATGTGGAAGGAAATCGTGGAAAACAATCGGGAAGCAATCTTGCATGCCATGGATTATTTTGACAACGCTTATGCCGGATTCCGCAAAATAATTGAGGATGGACGCTTCGATGATTTTGAAAAAGAATTTGCCCGCGGAAGAGAGCTCCGTGAAGAGTGGCTGCAATATATGGAGAATAAAAAGGAAGAAAAAAATGTCAGATGAACCAAAAGAATATACCGACGCAATAAATGTCAACGGAGCAACAGTTTTTCTCGGAGGCAGAGAAATCCTGCATAATATTTCATGGCAGGTGGCAAAAGGCGACCGCTGTTTTATCCTCGGTGCCAACGGCGCAGGCAAAACAACTTTGGTCAAAATGCTCATGGGCTATGCCTGGCCGCTTTTCGGCGCACATGTCAGCGTATTAGGTGAAAAATTCGGCAATACCAATTTGATTGAACTTCGCAAGCGTATCGCATGGGTCAGTCCCTACATGCAGCAGATGGCTGATCCTGAACTCAAAGGCTTGGAACTTGTTGTTTCCGGAGTCGACAGCACTTTCGGACTTTTTCGCAAAATGCTCCCCGAAGAGGAGGCAAAAGCAATCAGTATTCTTGAAAAACTCAAATGCGTTCACCTCAAGGATCAGCAGCTTATGACCATGTCCAGCGGCGAACAGGTCAAAATCCTTATCGCCCGCGCCATGATGAATAATCCTGAACTGCTCATCCTTGACGAGCCGAGCGTTTATCTGGATATTGCCGGCAGAGAATTTCTGCTTGAAACTATTGCTGAAATGGCGAACGACCACCCCGAAATCACTATTGTTTTTATCACCCAGCGAATTGAAGATATTATGCCTGTTTTTGACAAAGGCATGATTCTCAAAAGCGGAAATATTCAAAGTTACGGCAAGAGAGAAGACATTCTGACAGAGGCAAATCTTTCTGAAGCATTCGACCTCAACATTTTACTTACAGAAGGCAAAAACGGACGTCTTTGGTCCATGATAGGATAATTTTTCATGAACGACGAAACAAGAGATATTGATGATACTTCAACAAATATTCCGGTAGAATATGATACTTCGGAAATTGAACGTACTGTAAAACTGTCAAATGAGGTTTTGCAGAAAGCTGTTATGCACGCAAATCACAGCGATGCAGATAAAACTTCAACTAATGTTACCACTACATTTTTTACTTTTAACAGAACGAGCGTTTTCAGTAATATTTTTGAGAAAAAACGCAATGTTGAAGCTGAAATTTCTTCAAAAGTTCAGGAAACTCATATCGGTATTGCCAATGAACATGCCCCCCGGGTTGATTCCGGAAATCTGCACCGTTTGGAAGATGCTTTTGAAATAATCGGCAAGATCGGCGACGGAGGGCAGGGGATCGTTTATACTGCCGCCGACCGTTCCCTCGGCCGTGTCGTGGCATTGAAATCTCTCCATAAAGATTTGTGCAAAGATAAAAATGCAAGAGAGCATTTTATTTCAGAAGCCAAAATCACCGCCCAGCTTGATTATCCCGGTATTGTACCGGTTTATTCTCTCAATGATGACGCTGATGACGGTTTGCACATGGCAATGAAGTTCATCAACGGCGAAACGATGGCTGATTACCTCAAAAATATCCGCAATCAATATTCAAAAGATGGTGTATTTCAATTTGATGAAAATTCCTCCATCCGCAAGCGTCTGGAAATTTTTCTGCATGTCTGTGATGCTATCGCCTATGCTCACAGCCGCAATGTGATGCATTGCGACCTCAAACCGGAAAATATCATGCTCGGCAAGTACAATGATTCATATATCATGGACTGGGGGATTTCCCGTTTGATAAATGACCCGATGTATGATGCTGAAAAATGGAAAAAACCGAATTCTGTTTCCGGGACTCCGCGTTATCTTTCTCCGGAGGCTGTCAATGGTATTTATACCGATGAAAGAGCAGATATTTACACTCTCGGTCTGATTCTTTTTGAGATAGTTTTTCTGAAAGTGGCATACAACGGCAAATCCACACAGGAGGTCATTGCCAAAATCAAAAATAATTTTATGGAAAAACCGGTTCATGCCTACGGAATCGCCGTTGATAAAGATTTGAAAGCGATCATTGCCAAAGCAACTGCATTTGACCGCAATAGCCGTTATCAATCCGTTACAGATATGGCTGATGATATTCGTGCATACCTTGCCAACGAGGAAACGACAGCCCGTCCGGACAGATTCTTCGGCAAAATATTCCGCTTTGCCCAGCACCATATCAAAATGCTTTTGATTTTTACACTTTCATGTCTGCTTATCGGCGGCAGTGCATTGGCATATTCGATATATCAGCGGAACAGTCAGGTTCGTTTCATGCTTCAGAGGGAAGTTGCATTGAGTGAAGCTTATTCCAATGCTCTGCAAGTGGCAAATATGATAGAAATGCAGATGAATCATATTTCTTCCACTTTGAAAATTTTGAGTTCATATATGGGCTTTTTGATGGAAAAAAATATTGAAAATGAACTTGACGGAAGTAAATATTTCTTCGTTCCGCAGGAGGAAAAAAACACGGATATTGCCAAGGATATTGTTTTTTCTGAAGCATGCAACAGATATGTTACTCTTGATAGAATGTCTTTCAATCATTCATCCGGCAATTTGTCTCCGGAAAGTGAGAGACTGATAAAACAAATGCATGTTCTGCAAAATTCCTTTAAAGAAGATTTGCTTTACGGAGATGTTTTCCGGTTTGCAGCAAGTGCAAACGATGAAGAAGAAGCAAAGAAATATTTTTATGAAAACGGTTCTCCGATATTGTGGTTCTACTGCGGATTTGAAAACGGACTCTATTTCAATATGCCGGGATTTCTGAATCATCCGAAAGATTACGATCCCCGTTTGCGGCCGTGGTATATTGACGGCACTAGAGGCAAAAAAGCAGGCGATGTAATATGGGGACCAGCAAGAACGGGCGTTATCTCAACACAAGAGGCTCGGCAAGAAGCGTCAGCGATTTTGCGCTTGTTCACTCAAACGAAGGCCGATACATTAAACCGACCCAAAAAGGAGGAAAGATACGGTTGGCAAGCGGAGGTCACGGGCAAACCGGAATGAACCAACTTGACAAGTACGGAATCGTATATCATATAGAAAAAACATATTCAAACGGTGTCAGGGTGGGAAATATCCCAAACCATAAACGCAAAAAGAACCGCAGAAGTATGGGTCAGGTTTGGTTCCCAAAAACATGGACATCCAAAGATATCCGTCGTGCAGGAGAACACGTTGCTGGGTTAAAAGCAAATCGCCACAGTCCAGATGGAAAACCTGTTTTTGGTGTTTATAAAGGTGTCCGAGTTGGTATTATACGAAGACACGGAATAATCGCAACGGTCTTTCCAGACGCAGACCAAAGTTCTGTTCTCAAGAAACGGAGGAAGTAACATGAATATAGAAGCTTTGAGAAACGTATTGGCAAAATATTATCTGCTTCATCCGGAAGATGATTTTGGAATCGAAGAGTGCTGGTCTGAAATGACAGACATACTCTCAAAAGATATTGATTCCACTATCGATTTTTTCAAAAACGAATGTAGCGATGAAGAGTTTTATTGGCTGAGCTCTGTATTTGAGGATGTAGCAGA
>JAZRBX010000242.1:0-10280 GCA_045635285.1 Victivallaceae bacterium | reverse complement strand
AGGAGCTGATGGACGAGATTTCAGCACTTCATAAGGCTGTCGAGCCGACTGAGACACTCTTCGTTGTGGATGCCATGACCGGTCAGGACGCAGTAGAGACTGCAAAGGCATTCAACGACAGACTTGACTTCGACGGAGTTGTCCTCACCAAGATGGACGGTGACACCCGCGGCGGTGCTGCGCTCTCTATCAAGAAAGTTACCGGCTGCCCCATCAAATTCCTCGGTACAGGCGAAAAACTTGAAGATTTTGAAGTCTTTAATCCCGAAAGAGTTGCAAGCCGCATCCTCGGTATGGGCGACGTGGTTTCCCTGGTCGAAAGAGCCGCAAAGGAAGTCGATGAAAAAGAGGCTCAACGCCTGCATGAACATTTGAAGAAAAACCGCTTCGACTATAACGATTTTCTCTCTCAACTACGCCAGTTGAGCAGACTCGGCGGCTTTGAAGGCATCCTCAAATTCCTCCCCGGAGGCAGACAGCTCTCCAAAGCCATGGGCGCGATCAACCCCAAAGAATTGGTTTACATGGAGGCCATGATCACCTCCATGACCCCGAAAGAAAGAGAAAATCCCGACATTCTCGATTTCAGCCGCAAACGCCGTATCGCCAAAGGTTCAGGTATGCCGATCGAAAAAGTCAGCGGCATGATCAATCAATTCAATATGATGCGTAAAATGTTGAAAAACAACAACCTTATCGGCAAAATGCTTTCCGGCAATGCCGCAGGTATTCCCAATTTTGACGCCATACCTAATCCCGGTCAGGCCATCATGAATACCCCCGGTCAGCTTTCGCAGAAAGAACAGGAAAAACGCAAACGTTTAAATAAACTCAAGAAAAAAGCAAAGCAGAAACAACGCCGCAAAAAATAATTCAGGAGAAATTCTATGCTTACTATTGTCATATCACTTTGCAGTGCATTTGTTGCCACATCCGTATGTGTCAAGGTTTTTGAACTCAACAAAACTCCCGCCATCTGGATCGGTATCGGTGTATTTTTCATACTCCAACTCACCATCGGGCTCATCATCCGCAAAAAAATCAACAATATCACCGGAGAAATGCAGACCCTCATGGAAAAAACTCAAAATAAACTCAACCGCAAAATGGCTCAAATGCAGTCTCGCCCCATGAGCAATCCCAAATCCGCACAGCAAATGCTCGAAAAAGAACAGAATCAGGCACTCCGTGACGCCCTCGCCATCACCAATAAGGCAAATCCTTATTTCAAATGGAACTTCATGCTCAAACGCCAAATCAATACAATGCGCATGATGCTCTATTATCAGCTCAAGGAATTCAAAAAAGTCGATTCATTGATCGATAAATCCTTCATCATGGACGGCCGCAGTATCGCTATCAAAGCCGTCCGCATGTACAAAAATCAAGACCCCGCATACGACAAATACCTCGCTAAAAAATGCCGCAGAGCCAAAGGCGACGATGCCGTTCTGCTCTATGCCCTTTACTCATGGATTCTGGTCAAAGAAGAAAAATATGAACTCGCTTCCGCAATTCTCGCACAGGCAAAAAACCGCCTCGACAACCCTGTCCTCAATGCCAACCGCGAAAATATCGTAAACGGCAGAATCAAACATTTTTCAAATGCCAATCTCGGAGAACTCTGGTATTCTCTCTATTTGGAAGAACCTAAAATCAAACAGCAGCGTGTTGTCCAGCGCGGTTATTGATGAACGGAGTTGAAAATGCGTGTCTACCGCTTTGCCGATTTTGAAACATGGCAAAAAAAACGGCACAAAAAATTTTACGGCTTCGCAGTTTTCTGCGGCGAAGTCTTTCTGGCGATCATTGATGCGATCCGCCATCCTTTCCGTATCAGAGGGAGAGAGACCCTTTATTATCTGGAACAATGCGGCGTAAGGTCCGTTCCCATTGTCCTGCTTATTTGTTTTCTTCTCGGTATGATCCTGGCATTTCAGGGGGCGCTGCAGTTAAGCAAATTCGGCACGGAAATATTCATTGTCGATCTGGTGAGCTTCTCTGTATTGACCGAACTCGGGCCTTTCATGGTCGCCATTATCGCTACGGGGCGTGCGGGATCCGCTTTCGCCGCAGAAATCGGTACAATGATTGCCGATGAAGAAGTCAATGCCCTTTCGACCATGGGGATTTCCATTGCCCGTTTTCTCATCATTCCCAAACTTATTGCCATGATTATTGCCATGCCGATTTTGAGTGCATTCGGAGATCTTGCGGCGCTGCTCGGCGGCATGTTTGTCGGCAATATCATGGCAGATATTCCTATCGGGGCGTATTATGCGAGAACTGTAAATATTCTTGATGCCGGGACTTTTCTTTTCGGAATAGGCAAAAGTGTGATATTTGCGTTTCTGATCTCGGTCATAGGCTGTTACAAAGGTTTGCAGTCTACTATGGATGCACAGGGTGTCGGCCGCAGTGCCACAGGAGCAGTCGTTACCGGGATACTTGCAGTTGTTGTCTGTGATGCACTCATTGCGGTAATAGATTCTTTCGGAGGCTGAAATGACAGACGGCAAAATTAATTACGATTCAGTTTTAAGTCTGGAAAACCTCACAATCGGCTACGATGACAAAATTATCATGCAGAACATCAATTTCAGCGTGAAAAGAGGTGAGATCATCTCCATTCTCGGACAATCAGGCTGCGGCAAAAGCACTCTGCTCAAAAATATCATCGGGATTTACTCTCCGCTCAAAGGCTCTATCCGTATTTTCGGCAGAGATCTTACCAAATGCGGAGAAAACCGTCGCCGTATCCTGCTGCGCAAAATGGGCATTACTTATCAGTCGGGAGCTCTGCTCGGTTCGCTCTCGATCGCGGAGAATGTCGCATTACCGCTCGAAGAACACACCTCAAAATCTCCGCAGGAAATCAAAGAAATCGTTTATGAAAAATTGAAACTGGTCGGCATGGAACAGTTTGCAGATTACATGCCGTCGGAAATTTCAGGCGGTATGAAAAAAAGAGCAGGCCTTGCCCGGGCACTCGCTCTCAATCCGGAACTTCTCTTTTTCGATGAACCCTCCGCAGGTCTTGACCCCATAAGTTCCGCCGAATTTGACCGTTTGATCAGAGAAATCCGGGACAAGGCAAATGCGACTGTCATGCTTGTAACTCACGAACTTGACAGTATTTTCGCTATCAGCGACCGTGTGGTCGTGCTTGATAAAACCATAAAAACCATCGCCGACATCGGCAATCCGCATGTACTGCGTGATAACTCAAAAAGTGAATTTGTACGCCGCCTTCTCGGCCGCAACAATTTGAAAAGACAGGAGTAATTATGATCGAAGTAAATAAATTCAAAATCGGTATTTTCGTAATAAGCGGCATTGTCGTTTTTCTCGGGGCGATACTTCTTTTCGGAGGCAGCGATATTTTCAAAGATGAGATAAAACTTGTTACTGTTTATGATGAATCCGTGCAGGGACTTGAAAAAGGTTCGCAAGTCAAATTCAGAGGCGTTCCCATCGGCAAAGTTACCGATATTGCCATCTCCCAGTACGACAGCAAAATCATTATCAAAATGCAGATCGACCCCAAAGCATTTGTTCCGGACAATTACAACAGTGCCGAAGATATGGCGAATTCTTCCAAAACACGCAGCAACGATTTGCGTATGTTCATCAGAAATCAGCTCAAAAAAGGGTTGCAGTCCAGAATGGAATTCGCAGGGATCACCGGCTTCAAATACATCGAACTTAATTATTTCAATGCTCCCGAAGATAAACTTCTCCCCGCTCCCGCAGGTTTGACTTACGACGAAATATACGTTCCGTCAGCCCCCTCAATGCTCTCCGATGCAGTGCAGAATATCAGCAAATCCCTTGAAAATATTTCCAAAATAAGATTTGATAAAATTTCCGCAAGTCTGGAAAACAGCGCCGCCAAAATCAACGAATTCCTCGATGATGATACTTTTCAGGAAACCGTGGCAAACCTCCGGAACATTACCGCCAAAATCGATCGCGGCATCACCGACGAACGTGTAAATGCAATCATCTGCGACCTCGAACAGACCGCCGCTGATTTCCGTGAAATCTCCGATAATCTCAACAGTGGAAATTCCATCAGCAAAACCGTAAATTCCATCAGCGACGCAGGAAACTCCGTCAGCAAAACAGCAGAAAACCTCGAATCAACACTTTTCAAACTCAATAATACTCTCGACAAATTGAGCATTCTCATCGACCTCCTGAACGAAAACCCCAGCGCATTGATCAGAGGCAAAGAAATCCCGCAGAGCAATATAAAATAAGTATAATATATAAAGGAAAAAGAAAGGATCTATCATGGAATATCAGGAATTGGCAGAATTCAACCGCTACAAAGGAGATACTTATGATACCCCCGAAGGCAAACGCTCATTTTTCAATAAACTTGTCCTCGGCAACCGTATTGATTTTTATGTGCGCAATTTCTTTGTTTTTCAGCAGTCAGGTGCATGTGCCGGCAGAGGTCAGCTCGACGGCAGCAACCAGATAAAATATTCCAATATGAACGTTGACGTTGTGGAAAAATGCGGCGGAAAAATCCACCTCCGCGGACTCGACAAAGTACGCTCTTTGAACCACGCTCCCGTCGTCATCATCGGCAATCACATGAGCCTGCTTGAAACCGCAGTGCTTCATGCCATCATCAGAGCGCATCTTGATTTCAGCTTCGTTATCAAAGAATCATTGCTCAAAATCCCGTATTTCGGCAACATCCTCCGTGCGCTGGACGCAGTTGCCGTCGGCCGTAATGATCCCCGTGAAGACTTCAAACACATCATGACCGAAGGTTCCCGTATTCTCAAAGAAGGACGCTCCATCATCATTTTCCCGCAGGCGACCCGCAGTGTCGAATTCAAACCCGCAGAATTCAACAGTATCGGCGTCAAACTCGCACGCAACGCAGGAGTCCAGGTCCTGCCTATGGCATTGAAAACTGACTTTGTACGCACCGGCAAAATCCTGCGTGATCTCGGCCCCGTCGATCATCGCAAAGAAGTCTATTTTGAATTCGGCGACCCCCTCACCATAACCGGAAACGGCAAGGAACAGCACGAACAAATCATCGAATTTATTAAAAGCAGAGTCGACAGCTGGCGTGATTAAAAAACGCTGACTGCATTTCAGGGGGATGCCAATCCCCCGTAAAAAATACAATAATTATCTTCAAATATCAAGAGCAAAACTGTTTCAGAAAGCAGTTCTGCCATTGCCGCTGACGGTCAATTCTTCAACTGTTCCGTCGGCTTTGAGCAGAGTGATTATCAAATCTTCGCCCTCAACACAATTTGCGATACCGCTGATTGTGTTATTTTCGTATTTGACCTCTTCAAGTTCAACTGCACCCTGCAGAATATGGCGGTTGACGGAGATGATTTGAGTTTCACCGTTTTTGATCGGAGTCAGACGCAGAACGACGGTGTCGAACGGTGCGATCTCAACTTCCATACGGTCGCAGCAAATGCCGATGAATTTTTTGTTCCAGTAATCATAAACAGCATACTCAACAGAGCTGTCAAGGTGCAAATCAACGGCAAAATCAATTTTAACAGAAATTTTTTCAGCTCCGAAATTGGTAATGCCTGCGACATTCCATTTGCCGAAAGAACGGCTGACTGCGGTATTGATGATCTGATAATTTGTGCCGCATTGATTGGATTTTAGGACAGCAGGACGGACAACGGCGGCAGGCATGATGCGTTTAAGCATTTCAATACGGTCATTGTCAAGCGCGGAAATTTCATCGCCGAGAGTGATCGGCAGCCCTGACAAACCATAGAATGAAACCCGGCTACGTGCCTGTGCGATATTATTGAATTCACTTCTCAAAACAATGTTGTCCGCATCAGCATAAAATGCAGCATTGTGCAGCGGATAATAATACAAAGTTCTGTCGATAGCCTGATCTATAAATTCCTCCCATGTGAAAATATCTCCGCCGATACGGCCGGCATCAAAACAATCCATGGCAAAAAGAATATCATTTTGAGCTGAACCACTGCAGCTTAAAAGGTATTTGTTTTCGCCGAGAACTTTGCGTGCAGTTTTTACAGTATTGCGGAAAGCCTGATGCGGCGACATATTTTTGTCATGAAATTTGTCATGAAAATGATTCATCATGTAGAGAGTCATAGGCAGACAATCCCATTTTACAACTTCGTACCCCCAGTCAATAATCTGCTGAAAAATTTTGGCAACATACTGTTCCTGTACTTCAGGATTTGAGAGATCGACCCAATACTGTCCGCACCATGCATTCTTTTTGCCGAGCAGCCATTCGGGATGTTCCTGCAGCATGGGATTGAGGACGCCCTCGTTGGTCGGAGCGATCCAGAGTGCGGGGATTGCCCCCATGGCACGGATTTTTTCTGCGATAACTGCAAGTCCGTCGGGATATGCACTGCGTCTCGGAGTGAAAATATCCGCTCCTTCCTCGCCTGTGCCTTCAAGGGAGTTATGACACCATTCCCAATCGACCCAGATAACGGTTTTTTTGGCATATTTCTGAAAAATCGAGGTGAATTTTTCGGCATTTTCAAGAACTTTGTCTGCACAGCAGGCAAACTTGACGGCATACCATGTCATCCAGCCGACGGGAGGTTCGGGGAACTGGTGATTGCGGTTGACGGGGGTGTAATTGACATTGAATTTTTCAGCAAGATAATTATTTTTGAACTCAATTTTCAAATCACGGACATCAAATTGAGAGTTGGTGTAGACAAAGGAATAACAGTTTTTGCCATAATCAAAATCCACACGCATTTTGCCGCCGTAGTAATACAAAAGAGTGTCCGTCAGAGTATCAAAAAGTGCATTGTCCGAACCCGATACCGCAGGACCGCATGTACTCTGCAAAATCGAAGTTTGAGCATCAGTTTCCACACTGAAAGTGCGGTTCAGCATATCTTCTCCGTGATAAAATGAACCGGAAATTTCAGTAACGCATCTGCCGACGGATTTTATACTGAAAGCATGAGAATTCAGAGTGAAAACAATTTGAATATTCGGCACGTCAGTCGGGCCGCCGGAGAGGCAGAAATTCATGGTGGCAGAATCTTTGCCGAGAGAATTGGAAAAACTTTTCTCCTTGAAATCGCTGAATGAAAGTTTTCTTCCGTCATTGGCGGTGAAATCAAATTTACCGTTGCCGATGAAGCATTTTTCCTGCGAATCGTACTTTTCCGCTCTGAATGCTTTAAAAGTAAAATTTTCCTCATCAATACAAACTGAAAAAGTTTTATAATTCAAATACATATCACTAACTCCGTTTTGTGTTTAAAGTTTTATAATATTATAACTCATTTTTTTCAAAAAGGAATATACAAATACAAAAAAATATATAAATTCCGGCATTTTTTACCGGAAAAACAAATCCATTCAATAAATTTTTATAAATCAAGGCTGAACTGCGGACAAAAAAAATCCGACCCGCTGAATCAGAGAGTCGGATGAAAAAGCGTCAATGCTTATTTTTTGGCTTTGCCGTCTGCGGCAGCTTCATTCTTCTGAAGAACGCCGGCTTCGACCAATTTATCGATCAACTGCTGCATGCTGTTGAAAGCAGCGAGGAATCCCTGGGGAGGCATAACGATACGGACATTTGCTTTGGGAGTGGGGGCTTTGCCGTCTTCTTCGGGCTGAAGAGTAACAAAGTCATAGCGGACCATACCGCCTGCGAAATGGATCTGACCGATACCGTCTGCGAAGATTTCTTTTTTGTCGTTCATTTTATTATCCTTTCTGAATTGTTAATTAAAATGAATTGATTTTATTCTCAACAATTATGAAAATAACATGTTTTAAAAAAAAAGCAAACTTTTTTTACATTTTTTTCAATAAAAAATAAATATTTCCTGTTTTTACAGTAAATTTCAATCTTTTTTGCCGCTGAATGACGGAATTTTTTTGATCGTGGTAATGACCTGCTCGGCAGAAATCAGTTTGGTACATTCAAAATGACGGTCAGTTCCCTTATGCCGCGGACACCACAAAAAATCAAAATGGTCAAAATCCAGACGCATATCGTTCCAACAGCTGTGACAGGTATGATAGTTGATGACACGATAGGGAGTTTCAAATTCATTGGTCGGATGAGTAAAGCCTGAAATCATCACCACCGGAACTTTGCAGTCATAATCGTGAACAAAAACCGGTTCTTTGCCGCCTTTTTCATGGATGATCAGACGGAAGCGGATGTAGAATTTTTGACACTGGTAACGTATGCGCCGGGGACAGTATCCGCACTGTAAAGAATGATCCCTGTATTAATATCGGAAAAAGTTACATGATACTCTTTGCCGTTATGCGGAAAAAGAATACGGATACCCTCATTGAAGTCAAATTTGATACCATCAACCGCATCCATAGTCGGAATTTGCGGAACTTCGCCGTAAATCGACGGCTGTTTCTGTTTAGCCGGAGCAGGAGCAGTCTGCGCCAGATTCTGATCGGCAACGCCGAAAACGCTGTTGTCGGGCTTGATACTTATTTTGATATCACTTCCAAGATTTTTTGCACCCATAATATTATCCTTTTTTTAAATTTTAAAAGTAATCATACCTGTCAATATAACAGCATTTCAGAATAATTTACAAATATATTCCAAAAAAATTTTGCCTTTTCGCTTGAAAAAAACAGATTACAAGTGTAATTTATATAGAGTTTACAAATGTAATTTTCTAATTTGAAATAAACAAAAATGAAAGGTTTTATATGAAAACAACCACCACCGCAAGCTGCCGCCAGAAACGCTACGGCAAACTCGTATGGCCGCTGGTCATCGGTCTGCCAATTCTCATAATCCTGGCAATGATCGTATGCCGCACCGAAGTCGAAGCACTCTCCCCCGACGAAATCATGGCAAAAGAAAACTGGTCCGAAGAAGAACTTAAAAATGCTCTCGCTCATTCCATGTCCCCCGCCATGGCAGGGCAACGCAAAGAAGAAATCATCAATCACCTGGACAGTCAGCTCAAAAAATTTCCCGCCGCACAGCGTGATGAGATCCGCCGCGGAGCAGTCGTCGCCGCCGTCAGCACCTCTCTGCAGCAGATCCGCAAAATGCCGCCCTCTGAACGTCGGGGTATGATCAATACCATTCAGCAGAAAGCAGAAGCAGGTTACGCCTCCGTCCGCAACCGCCCGAATACCAAACAAGTCATTGCTTCACACCTCAAAAGCGACAATGTCGAAGCATTTACACAGGAGGTGAACCGCGTGATATTCTCTGAACTCACCCCCGAAGAAAGAGTACAATTCGCGCCCATTACCAAACTCTGGATCAAAACCATGAAAAATATGGGCCGCTGAAACTTGAAAGGATTTATAAAAATGGCTGAAAAAAAATCATTCACTCTGATTGAACTTCTCGTAGTTATCGCTATCATTGCTATTTTAGCAGGTATGCTTATGCCTGCACTCGGCAGAGCCAGAGAGGCCGGACGCCGTTCTGTCTGCCTGAGCAACCTCAAACAGATCGGAACCGGTATTGAAATGTATTTGCAGGACAACAATTATTTCCTGCCCAGCTGCCGCTCATATCCCGATAATCCCGCAGCCGGAGAAGAATTGCTCAAAGGCCTCCCTGAAACTCTGGAAGATTATCTCGGCAATAACAGAAATATTTTCCGCTGCAGCTCCGACAGTGCTGAAAAAGGTACCGGCAGTCAATCACTTTTTGAAGCGTGGGGCAGCAGTTATCAATGGATGAGCAGTTTGGACATCAACGGCAAACAGGCAACCGATGAAAACCTCCGCTCCGAACTGCATAAACTCAAACTGCCGCTGGTTACTGACGGCGGATTTTTCCACGGTCCTGACAACAAATCGACCTCCGTCAACTGCCTCTATCTCTTCTCCCGTGTATCAACTGATGCCATGAAGGAGTACACTCCATGAGTATTGAATGTTTCGGTCTGACCAAACATTTCGGCAGAAAAATTGCCCTGTCGGATATTTCTCTGGATATTGAAGAAGGCAAAATAACCGGTCTTGTAGGTCCGAACGGTGCAGGAAAAAGCACACTTATCAAATTGATTACCGGTCTGATTTACCCGACATCAGGCGTCGTGCATATTGATTCCTTTGATGTTCATGCCGAACACAAAGAGGCTATGCGGAAACTCGGCGCGATCGTGGAATGGCCGAATTTTTATGCGGATTTGAGCGCAAAACGCAACCTCGATATTCTCTCCGGCGGACACGGCAGAAAATATGAGGAAAAAGTCGCCGAAGTTACCCGTTTTCTCAATATCGACAAGGTCCTCGACCGCAAGGCGGGATTT
>JAZRBX010000241.1:0-3851 GCA_045635285.1 Victivallaceae bacterium | reverse complement strand
GCGGCTTTTTTCCCGAATCAAGGCATAAGAAAACCCTCTTGAGATTGCTCTCAAGAGGGCTGATATTTGACATTAAATCATAATAGATTTGAAAGTTTTTGCTTATTCGGCGGAATTTTTTGCTTTTGCCTCTTCTGCCATAAGGATCATTTCGACGGGGGTCAGATATTTCTTTTTGTTATTGCATTCCTTACAGCATGCAACGACATTTCCTTTGGTGGATTTGCCGCCGCGTACGACCGGCACGATATGATCCATGGTCAATTCTTCGGGGGGGAATTTACCACCGCAATAATGGCATATACCTTTGCGTAAAAGTTCCTGAAAGAAGGGACTTTTACGCAATTCACGGGCTTTTTCACGCTCCCGTTTGATATGCCGTTCATCACGTTGTATTTCGATATAATCGTCCATCAGCCGATACTCACGCCTGATGCCATTTCGCCGTCGGTGGTTATAAGTTTGAGGCTGTTGCCGTCTTTGGCAGCAAGGAGCATACCGCAAGATTCAACACCGCGGATTTTGGCAGGTTTCAAGTTGGCGACAATAACGATGGTTTTGCCGATAAGTTCTTCAGGTTTATAATAAAGCGCGATACCTGCGACCAGCGGACGGATCTCGGAACCGACTTCGATTTTAAGTTTGAGAAGTTTATCTGCGCCATCGATTTTTTCAGCCTCAAGAATTTTGGCGGTTTTCAGTTGTGTTTTGAAAAAGTCATCAATGGAAATAAGTTCAACGACGTTTTCAGCCGGAGCTTTTTTCTCTTCTTTTTTCGCAGTTTTTTCTGCTTTGGGAGCGGGAGCTGCCGGGACTTCCTCCTGCAAACGGGGGAAGAGCGGATCGGAATCCTGCATGGTACAATTGACCAGCAGCTGTTCATCAGCATTCAAAAGGTCGATGCGATCAGAAATCGGTGCGCCGAGAACTTTCTGCAATTCTGCCATTTTTTCAGGCATGATGGGAGAAAGCAGTACGGAAACATGATAAACCGCATTTGCCGCATTGTAAAGAATCGTTGCCAGGCGTTCAGTTTCGCCTTTTTTCGCCAAAGTCCAGGGAGCGGTTTTTTCCAGATAACGGTTGCCGCAGCGGACAATTTCCATAACGCTGTCGATACCGTGATCAAGTTTCATTTCTGCAATAGCTTTTTCCATTGCGCTCTTGCCGGCTTTGACCGCATTGAGAAGTTCCATATCATCTTCGTTGAAAGCTCCGGGGGCGGCGATGACTCCGCTGCTGTGGCGCAAAGTCATTTTAAGCACACGGCTGGCAAAGTTGCCGAGGTCATTAGCAAGGTCATTGTTGTAGCGTTTGACAAAAGATTCTTCAGTAAATGAGGCATCCTGACCGGGAGCCATTGCCGCCAGCAGATAGTAGCGGAATGCGTCAACGCCGCATTTATCGACCATATCCATGGGGTTGATGACATTGCCGAGGGATTTACTCATTTTTTCTCTGCCGGTGAGCCACCAGCCGTGAGCGAAAATCGTTTCGGGCATTTCGACATTCATTGCTTTGAGCATAGTCGGCCAATAAACGGTATGGGTGGTCAGAATATCTTTGCCGATGAGATGTTTGGAAGCGGGCCACCATTTTTTGAACATCTCTTCATCCTTGCGGTAGCCGACGCCTGAAATATAGTTGATAAGAGCATCGAACCAGACATAACATACATAGTCAGAGTCAAAGGGCAGTTCAATACCCCAGCTCAAACGGGATTTATGACGGGAAATGCACAAATCTTTCAATTCTTTTTTCAAGAAGCCCAGAGTTTCATTGGCTCTGAATTCAGGCATGATGAAAGTCGGATGGCTTTCGATATAGTCGATCAGCCACTGCTGATATTTGCTCATGCGGAAAAAGTAGTTGCTTTCAACGATTTCAGTAACTTCACGGTTGCATTCGGGGCATTTGCCGTCTACGAGGTCTTTTTCAGTAAGGAAACGCTCACAGCCGACGCAGTAATGTCCCTTGAAATCGCCTTTGTAAATTTCGCCGCGATCATAAAGTTCCTGCAAAACCTCCTGCACGACTTTTTTATGGTCGGCATTGGTTGTGCGGATGAAGTAATCATTGGTGATGCCCAGACGCTTCCACAAATCTTTGAAACGCTCGACTGTATCATCGCAATGTTTTTGGGGATCTTCATTGCGGAGTTTTGCCGCTTTTTCAACTTTCTGACCGTGTTCATCAGTACCTGTCAGAAAGAAAGTCGGAATTCCGAGTGAACGGTGAAATCTTGCCAGAACATCAGCAAGAACAGTAGTGTAAGCATGACCGATATGCGGCTTGTCATTCACATAATATATCGGCGTTGTCACATAAAATTTATCCATAAAAAACTCCTTTGTGCGTAAAGAGAAGCGTTTTTTCGGGGGTGAGGAAAAAACCTTGTTGAAACAAGTTTCTTTTCCTCGCCCCCTAACCCCCACTCCTTTTTACAAAAACTTTTATATATTTTTTTAAAATACTATATTAGTATATAATATAACAGATAAAACAGATTTTTTCAAATTAAAATCCACTTTTTCCTCAATTTACTTCCCCCGCCTGCACATGTTCCCGATACGGAGAGATACATTATTTTTTCCCAGGGGGCTAACTGCACCACCGGGCATCCGCATGGGGGATGTCCATCCCCGTTTTGTTACTCCGGTGCGAGATGTCCGGCGGCGGTGGTAATGTCGGGCAATTTTTCGGCAGACTTCGCCGCATTGGGGTATTGCCGTTCATTGCTTTCGCAAAACACTATCCCCCCTGATTTCGCAGAGCTGAAAATTTAAAGCGGCCTGCGGCAAACAGCCCATTGAAAAAATATTTCAAATAATCTGTAATTATCCGATCAGCGGCGACGGAGTTCTTCTATGCGTTTACGCATGGCAGGCAGTGCCTCATCGGAAGAAGTTATACCTTTGACGGAATCCTCCAGCGGGCACAAACCGTTACGCTGATTATTCATGATATAAGGCACAAGGAGCATATATGAAACTTTGATATTATGTTCTTCGAGCAAAGCCTTGGCGTCTTCTGCCATGATTTTGCCGTAGACTTCAGATGCTCCGCCTTTGATTGTGATAAAAGCGGCGGCTCTGCCGATAACTTTGTCAACGATGACAGACCCCTGCATCAAAGAACCCTGTTCATCATAAAGTTTCAGCAAAGGACTTATGCCTCTGCCTTTTTCCACGGCAACGATACGACCGTCTTTGACAACAATACATTCAGCATCTCCGTTATGTATCATGTCTTTTGCTTTTTCAAAATCATTGCCGCAACAGCCGCCGAGCAGCAGACCGAACAACGCAAAACAACAGATAACAAATTTTTTCATAAGACCTCCTGACTGTATTTTCAGGAACGTTCAGCGATTATTTTTTTCTCATATTCAGCAAGCGGAGCTTCCATTTGGAAATCATCGGGACAACCTTTGATTTCGCAATAATAATTCCAGACAGCCTGCCACGGCATTGAACGGGCGGCCTCCTGACGGAGCAGTCTTGAAGTATAATCAAGTCTGCTTTCTGCATCGACGATCGACGGGATCGCAGAAAGCGCACCGATGAGCAAACCTTTACGCAAAGCTCTTGCGCCGATTGCCCATGCGGCAATACGGTTTACAGAACCGTCAAAGTAGTCAAGCATGAGATGGATTTCCGCACCTTTACGCAAAGAAAGTACGCTTTCGGAAGCGATATTGAGCAAATTATCATCCAGCAGAACGATATGATCGCTGTCCCAACGGACGCCGCGGCTGACATGCAGAAGCATTTTTGCGCCGTTGGCGGCGATGGCTGAAATTTTGTCGGAGATGACCTCTGTCGGATGGAAGTGGCCGGAGTCAAGACAGA
>JAZRBX010000240.1:0-1908 GCA_045635285.1 Victivallaceae bacterium | reverse complement strand
GTCAGTTTCCCTGCATTATTCAGGAAAGCTGATCCCTCTCTATGTGTTTGATGCCGATGGCGTGTCTGATCTTGCCATTGAACATCTCGGAACCCGTTCCGAGGTGTTTTTTTCTCAAACGCACAGAATTATTTTTGATGCGATACTTGATATGCACAAGCAGAAAACCGAACATATTGATGTGGTTTCTCTGGCTTATCATCTTGACAAAAGCAAGCGTTTGAGTGAGATCGGAGGAGAGGTTTTTCTCGCCGAACTATATGCTGAAGTTGCCACCACCGTCAATCTTGAAGGCTGGTGCAAAATCCTTTATGATACTTTTACTCTGCGGCAGATGATCACTGCCTGCTCAAATTCTCTTCACCGCTGCGAATCTCCCGATGTGCCTGTTCATCAGCTTGTCGATGAGATCGAGAATGATATTTATAACATCCGCAACTCTGAAACAAAAACTTCCATCGTCGAAATCGTTGACAGCATGAGAGAGGAATTCGGTACTCTTCTTGAAATGATCGACGGCAAAGTTGAAGCCGGTATGAGTACCGGTTACACTGCTATTGACGAACTTACAGGCGGTTTGAAAAAAGGTGAAATGTTTGTTCTTGCCGCACGCCCCTCTATCGGCAAAACCGCTATTGCTTTGAATATTATCCGCAATATGGCACTTGATCCGGTGCATCCGCGCCGTATTGCTTTTTTCAGTTTGGAAATGACTGCATCGCAGATTTCCCGCCGTTTTATCTGTTCGGAAGCCAAAATTTCCGAAACCGTTTTCTGGAATAAATCTTTTGACAGAAACAGTCTGCCCCGTCTGACCGGTGCAGTTGACAGATTCAGCAAGGCAAAAATATTTATTGACCCGACTGCAGGTATTTCCGTGGCTGAATTGCGTGCCAAGTGCCGCCGTTTGCAGAAAATGCACCAGATAGAACTCGTCGTCATCGACTATCTGCAGTTGATGAAAGGCGATTCACGCAGCGACAACCGCCAGCAGGAAGTCGCTGAAATTTCAAGCGGTCTCAAACAGATCGCCAAAGATTTGAAAATTCCCGTGCTTGTGCTCGCCCAGCTCAATCGTGAAGTCGATAAAACCAACCCCAATGCTTCGCCGTTCCCCAAACTCAACCACCTCCGTGAATCAGGTGCTATTGAACAGGACGCCGACATCGTCGCTTTCCTTCACCGCGACAGAGATAAAGCCAAAGATGTTCTCAATGAAAATCAGAGCGTCGATGCTTATTTCATCGTTGAGAAAAACCGTAACGGCAGAACCGGTATGATCTCCATGAACTTCTTTCCGGCGATCACCCGCTTTGAGGTCGCCAGCAAGTACAAAGACGGCGACGGGCCGCCGCCGGGTGTCGCATGACGGATTTGATTTAATTGCAGTTTGAACTTTAAAAAACATAACATTTTAACATACGAGGTATTATTATGGCAGAAAAAAAACAGGATTTAATGGAAAAAATCGTCAGCTTGTGCAAACGGCGCGGTTTTGTTTTTCAGAGCTCCGAAATTTACGGCGGCTTCAACGGTTTCTGGGATTACGGTCCCTACGGCAGCCGCATGAAACGTGCTATTGAAAATCTGTGGTGGCACGAAATGGTCGAAATCCGCGACAATATCGAAGGTTTGGATTCCACCGTTATCTGTCATCCCAAAGTTTGGAAAGCTTCCGGCCATATCGATCAGTTCAGCGACCTTATGACTGACTGCAAAGACTGCAAGGCCCGCTGGCGTGTCGATCAGATGGCTGATCCGACCACCTGCTCCGCCTGCGGTTCCAAAAATCTGACCGAACCCCGTGAATTCAATCTGATGATGAAAACTTTTGTCGGTCCGGTTTTCGATGAAGAACATGCCGCTTATCTGCGGGCAGAAACCTGTCAGCCGATTTTCGTTGATTTT
>JAZRBX010000239.1:0-3112 GCA_045635285.1 Victivallaceae bacterium | reverse complement strand
CTTGACATTTTTAATCTTGGTGCTATATTACTCTGTAAGTGCCAATGTAGCTCAGTCGGTAGAGCAATTCACTCGTAATGAATAGGTCAGGAGTTCGATTCTCCTCATTGGCTCCATTTTTGGAAGTGTCAGTTTTAAATTTTGAGTGATGTCGTCGGACATCTTTGCGAAATAAGAGCATGGCGTTTTCGGGAGTTACTCTACGAGTAGCTCCGCTCAAACTAATGCTCCTCTTTCATCAAAGCTGTCTCGACTCCATTTCCCTCTCAAAATTTAAAACTGACACTTCCGGCGGGTATTGATTTTGTGCGTTTGTGCAAATTTAATACATGCTGTTTGATAAAAGTGCGTTTGTCTGTTTGTTGAGATTTTAAATGCACTTTGCGGAAAATATATTGCAACTGATGTATTTCTGTATAAGCGGAGATTTTTGTTTCTGCTTCGTATGCTGCAACTTTCCCGAAAGGAAATTATGTTTAAAAAATTGAAAACCGCATGGCATCACCGCCAGCTTGACCGCCGCTTCCGCCGTGAAGGTATTGTTGCCAAAAACCGTAAGGTTGAGGATAGTGCAATTGCCGCCGCCGCTGAAAAATCCCGTATTCTCGGAGTTTTTCTGCTTTTTTTACTTTGGGGTGTTGCCGCTCTTTTTCTGACTTTCCCCTGCAAAAGTGATGTCGACAGCAGTCTGAAAGCGGGCGATCGTGCTTTGAAAAATGTTTATGCGGAGACCTCTTTCCGCTATGTCGGACATATTGCCATGGAGGAGGCAAAAAATAAGGCAAAGGCAGATTCACCTGATTATTATGTGGTTGATGCCGCCGCCACTGCCGCCGTCCGTGAGCGGTTTAATGCTTTTTTTGAGGCGATCCAGAATTATGCCGATCAGAGCAAAAAAACTTCTTCCGCTTCTGATGACAGCGGTATTCTGCAAAAGAAAGTTGCCGAACTTTCCAATGAAGACCTTGTCATTTTCAGCAATTTTTTCAATGCAGGTTCCGGCGTAAGTGAATTTGACCGCGAGCTTGACAGATTGATTCTTTCCGGCATTTTCAGCGTCAATGAAAAGAATAAGAAATCCGTCGGCAAAAAAATTGTTGTTATTGACCGTGCCCATCGCCGGCATATCCCACGCCCGGTTGATGATATTCCGAGCGTTGACAAAGCCGCTCAAATCCTCAGTGAGAAAATTTCCGGACGCCTTTCTACCCGTAAGATTTTTGCCGGACTTATCGGTGAAAACGGAACTCTCGTCTATGATGCAGAAGCATCGCGTCTTGCTGCCGAAGCCGCCGCCGCCGAGGTTAAAGAGATCGTTAATGAAGTCAAGCAGTCCTCCCTCATCGTTGCCAAAGACAGCGTGATCGATGAAGCAACTGTTGAAAAATACAACGCTTATATTCAGCAGAAACAAAAAAGCAGTATAACTCCGGGTTTCCTGCTCAGAAATATTTTTATTGCGCTCATTATGGTCGTTTTTGTCGGTTTTTACATGTATCATATTCATCCGGAGATCATGAGGAGCAACAAAAAACTGGCATTGCTCGGTTTCGTTACGATCTTCTCGCTGTTTCTCAATTACGGTGCAATCAAACTTTACATTGCTGCAGGAGAGGTTTTCAATTTGCCGCCGCAGTATCTGCTTTACTTTTCACCCTACACTTTGGCATCGGTTATTCTGGCGGTAACTCTGGGGTTCAGGGTGGCGCTTTACATCGGATTTTTTGTGGCATCATTGCTTGCCTTGATGAATGGCGGCGGCTTTGAATTTGCATTTTTGAGCATGACGGCGTGTTCACTTTCTGCTTTGGCGGTTCGCGGTTCTGCCAATTACAGATCGTTTTTCTTCTGGACGCTTTTGCCGGTATCGCTGATGGGGTTTATCTGTTTCCTGCCGAATCTGAATTTTGACAGGCTGTGGGAGGTGATGCTGACGGGAATTGTGATTTCTTTTGTCAATGGTTTTCTGACTTCGATCGCCGCATTGATGATAATTTTTTTCCTTGAGCTTGTTTTCAATGTTACGACCAATATGTCTTTGCTGTTGTTGATAAACACTCATCCTTTGCTGGAAAGACTCAAAAGAGAGGCGCCCGGTACTTTTTTCCATTCCATGATGGTTGCAACTCTGGCTGAAGATGCCGCCAAGGCTATTCATGCCAATGCTCTTCGTGCCAAATGCGGTGCGATGTATCACGACATCGGCAAACTTTCCAAACCGCAGTATTTTACGGAAAACAATCTTGAAAATGACAATCAGCACACTGATTTGAATCCGCAGGTCAGCAGTATGATCATCAGAGATCATGTCAATGAAGGTCTGCTTCTTGCCAAAAAATATAAACTCAACCGGGTTATAAGAAATGCCATCGAACAGCATCACGGCAAGGATCTGGTGCATTATTTCTATAATCGCGCCATGCACAGCGACAGCAAAAACGGTTCGCATGTCGATGAAGTTCAATTCCGCTATCAGGGCGATCTGCCGAAAGAGAAAGAGATGGTCATCGTCAGTCTGGCGGACGCATGCGAAGCTGCTGTCCGCTCTCTCGAAAAGCCCAGCGTTCAAAAAATTGAGATCATTATTGATGAAATATTCAAAAAGCGTTTCCGCGACAATCAGCTTGATGAAGCACAGATGACTTTGAGTGAACTGCACAAAGTCAGAGACAGTTTCGTTTCCAATCTGACCAGTATGCGGCACGGACGCATTTCATATCAGCAGGAAGAAAACAGTACAAATGAAGATGAAAACGACTTATTCATGGCTGCTGCCAAAGAGCAGCAAACGGGTGAATCCGTCAAAAATAAAGAGATTTATTAAAGATGCCGCCGCTCTCGCTCCGCTGCCGGTGGAGAATGATTGGGTGCTGAACATCGTTTTTCTTGATGATGATGCGATGGCACAGGCAAATGCGGATTATGTCGGGCATGAGGGCACGACGGATGTTATAACTTTCAGTTATCTTGACGATATGGAATCGCTTTTCCCCGGCGATGTAGGATTGGAATTGTTTATCTGTGCTGATGTGGCTGAACGGGTGGGGGAGCGCCGCAAAGACAGTTATTTTGAGCGTGAGATCGCTCTGTATATAGTTCACGGCATTCTGCA
>JAZRBX010000238.1:0-5476 GCA_045635285.1 Victivallaceae bacterium | reverse complement strand
AACTGTACCTGGCTGATAAACTTTTTCAATTTGGCAAGTTCCGCAGTATTTTCTGCTTCGATGAGTCCGAGCTGTGCGATAAGTGAGGCTTTGATGGTTATTTTGTTTGCTTCCCGGGTCATGGAATATGAGAAAAATGTTTTGCTGAAGTTGCGGCGGATATTATTGTTCAGCGGCATGGCGAGAGTGTAATTCTGCGGAAGTTCGACTGTAATCAAAAGTTCAGAGCAGAGTGTATCATTGAGCCAGAGCGGAGTTTTGCGGTCGGCGGAAACTGACGGCAGGAGCGGAGATAAATTTTCGGCAAGCGGAATATCCAATGCCGCATAATCATCGGCGGCAGAGATGAAATTTTTCAACTTGAGTACAGATTTGATCACCAGAGTATTTTTGTCATCAATGACTTTCCACGGTTCAGCAACAACTGCCTGACGGGAAAATTCCAGCGTGGTGCGTTCAAAAAACTGTTCCTTTTGAATAGAATTGCTCTCGGCGAAGAAGCGGCGTAATTTTTCCGCTTTTTTCCCGCTAAATTGGTATTCAACTTCGGCGGCAGTTTGCAAATTGGGAGAAATTTTGTAATTGATTTTTTTGACGGTCTGCGGTTTGAAAACGACGGTGCGCTGCAATGGGATTTTGTCGGTGAGATTCAATCCTGTCTGCAGATAATTGTTGTCCTGCGATACAGGGGCATAACGGCTGTTGCCGTTGAGGACCGCAACGATTTTGTCGTTGTCATACGCATAGAGAAATACCTGATCATAAATATTCTGGAAGTAACGCAGGGAGTTGCTGAAATAATCATTAAGTTCAAATCCGAGCGGCGCACGGACTATCCATTTGGTCTTGATTTTTGCGGCATCGAGCATTGCTTTGAAAAGGACGGCTCTGTCGGCGGAGTTGCCGTAGGAGCGTTTGAGAGTGTCATCGGCTTTGGAGAAAAACCAGCTGTAATCATTGAGAGACGGACCTGCATGGCGTATATTGAGGTCGATAAAATCACGGATCGCAGTGATTTTTTCAGTAACAGTTTTGCATGAAGCGGTAATTTCTGCAGTTTTTGCGGCAGCATCATGAGAATTTGCGGCGGCGATATTGAGCAGATTTGCGAGCTGGAAGCAGTATTCCTGAAAATTTACAGCGGAAGCGAAAACTGTATCGTTGAACATGGCAGGGATCGGCTGATTGTTTTCCGCGGCAAGTCGGGGGATATTCTTTTTGCGGAAAGTTCTGTTTTTGTCATCGGAGATATTTTCGACATTCGGCGGAACGGGAGAAAATTTGACTGACGGCGGAATATTTTTGAGTATAAATTCCATAAACAGGGTATCGTATTGAGAGGCAAAAACGAAACTTTCGTTGAAAAACGGCATGTTTTTGCGGGTGATTTTGAGAGAATAATCAATGATTGAACCGGGAACGATGTGCGGAAATTTGACGGTAAAAATTTTCCGGGGGGCGTAATGCGGCGCAGAAGATGTTTCACCGCTGTCCATAACATGAACTTCGGTCGGTGAAATTTTATGGATTTTGCCGTCGGGAGTGCTTACTTGGGCAGAGATAAGTTCTGCATTTTCGCATTTGCTGTCAAAATCGAAGATAAGTTCGGCATTGCTTTTGACGCCTGCATAATCGAGAATTTTTTTGCGGACGGTTATGATTTCCGTCCAGTTGCGTGCATCGGTAAAATCAAATTCTTTGCGGTAGAGTTCGATGAGGGTATTTTGGGCGTTGCCGGCGACAGAAGAGGGGACAACGAAGATTTTTTTATTGTTTTCGGTATCGACTTTTTCCAGAGAGTTTTTCAAAACGGTATATTCATCGGGCGTCAGGAGAGTTTTTGAAAGAGCGATGGAGCTTTGCTCCGAAAGAGTGTTGTCTTTGAATTCGGCTGAAATATTGAATGAACAAACATTATTTTTGAAATTTTCAAAAGACGGGATTTGCAGATTTACGCTTTTATTTTCAAAGCGGACGGAGGTTTTTTCATTGACGGAGGCGGTGCTGAAAAATTGCAGGGGATAATGGCGTTTCGCCAGAGCGACACGGTCCTGCTGCATGGCAAGCGCCCCGAAGAAATTGCTGATTTTATGCGGCGGCAGAGTTGATATATTATTTGACGAAGTGACGAAGTTTTTGACGGATATATCAAGTTTTACCCTCAAAATTTGACGGAGATCACGGATATTTGACGGATAAATGACGATATTTGCAATTTCACAGTCGGGGAATACCCGATTGAAAACAAGGCGGAAAAATTCCTCTGTACGCTCCTTGGTCCAGTTGGCAAAAGCATCACGGTAGATGTTGTCATTGATACCGTTGAAGGTGATTTCCGTCGTGCCGGAAAGTGTACCGGAGTTGTTTATTGTCCAGTTATTTGCAATATCCAGAGAATTTTTTTCAGGATCGATTTCGGGGGAAAGGCGGAGAGTGTCGCCCTCTTTGGTGGCGGCGAGATAACTTTTGTTCGCGCCGTAAGCAGGGAGAAATTCGGTGGTGTTTTCATCGGTCGGGTCCATGAGGATATAATCGTTGCTTCCCGGAAGTTTCGCACTGACAACGGCATGATTGAAATAGTTGTTCGGAACTTCTGGGTCTTTGGGAGAACCTGCATAAAAAAGTGTCATGCAGGCAGGAATATCGGCAATGCGGAGCATGGCGACAAGCAATGCGGCTTTGTCCCGGCAGACCCCGTAGCGTTTTTCAAAAGTAATATTGACATCATGCGGTTCGTACCCCGGAGCTTCCGTTTCGGTGGTAACACCCATGTAGCGGATTTGCTGTGAAACAAAATCGAATATTTTACGCAGTTTTTCTTCGGGAGTTTTGCAATCTTTGATAAGATCCTGCACAAAAGATTTCATTTCATCATCAACTTTATTTATATGATTTTCGCAAAGGTCATAGTACCATTTGGAAATATCCTCCCATTTTTCAGCGGAGGAGAGCAGGACTCTCTGGCAGTACAGATACAGCGGCGGGGAATTTGGTTCGGGGATGAGCTGCGGAACATTTTCGGCAACAAAGGTGTAAATATGTCTGCCGTTTTCAAATTTTTCCGAACGCTTGAGAGTACCTTTGACTTCATCTTTGACAAGAATGGATTTGAGCGGCATTTCTTCAGGAGCGCTGTATTGCAGAAAGTAATAGAGGATAGGTTCATTGGAACGCAGCACAGAAATATCGGTAAAAAATCCTTTCATGCGCGGACGCAGAGTTTCATTGCGAACTTTGAGGTGCAGGATGTCATTTTTCTGCAAACCGGGAATATTTATCGAAAGGATTTTGTCATGCGGATCATAAATATTTGCTGACATTTGAGCGTTGTCGATACTTATACGGGAGTTGGCTTCGCTGTCCACGTGGATGATTTTGTTATTGCGGATGATTTCGATTTTTTCGATATGGTATTTGGAATAAAATTCGTTGAAATAGAGCGGGATTGAACGGTATTCGGCAACGCCTTTGTCGGTGAGGATTTTGTGATACATATCATCAATATCATTTGCCGTGCCGTCAAGCTCAAAAGTTATACGCTGGTCATCATAGAGCAGAACAGCATCGGCATCGGGAAAAATTTCCGCAGTCGCTTTGGCTGAAAGTTTCTGAATGTCTTCGATTGAAACGGCATTTGATACGATGCAGATGAGGAGCAAAAGGAGTGAAAAAAAGAGTTTTTTCATTTTTTACATCTTTCTTTTTTCTGTTCGAGAAATTCCCAGCGTTCATAGAGTGCGGCTTGTTCATTTCTCAAAAGTTCCAGTTCATTTTGCAGTTTCGGGGAGTCTTTGCCGTGTTTTTCAAAGAAGTCGGGGGCGGAGAAAAGGTTTTCGAGTGCGGAAATTTTTTCATCGAGAGCTTCGATTTTTCCTTCCATTTCTTCGAGTTCCTTTGTCTCTTTGAAGCTCAATTTTTCGGCTTTGGGAGTTTGAGGAATATTTTGTACGGGGACGGCGGATTTTTTCTGCGGTGCGGCAGCAGCAAGTTTTTTTGCTTCACGCTCCTCAAATTTTTCCAGATAGTAATCGTAGTCTCCCGTTTGCACATAAAGTTCGCCGTTGCCCTCAAAAGCAATGATCGTGTCGCACAGGCGGTTGAGAAAATAGCGGTCATGACTGACAACAATCAAGGCTCCGCTGAAATTTTCCAGAGCATCTTCCAGCATGCGGAGAGAACTTAAATCCAGATCATTGGTCGGTTCGTCAAGTATCAGGAAGTTGCAGCGGTTTTTCAGGATTTTAGCGAGAATGAGGCGTGCTTTTTCGCCTCCTGAAAGGTATTTCACCTGCGTATTGATACGCTCATCTTCAAAAAGGAAACGTTTTAAATATCCCCATACGCTGATTTTCTCATTGCCGAGGTCGATGGTTTCCACTCCGCCTGAAATTTCTTCGGCGACGGTTTTTTCGAGATCGAGAGTAACTTTGCCCTGATCGATATAATTGAATTCGAGTGCGGGAGCGTATTTGATTTTGCCGCTGTCGGGTTTGAGCTGATCGGTCAGGACCTTAAGGAAAGAACTTTTACCGATTCCGTTCGGGCCGATGATACCGACTTTCGCACCGGGTACAAATTCAAACGAAAAATTTTTGAAAAGGCATTTGTTGTTGAACGACAGAGATATATTTTCCACATCGACGGCTTTGTTGCCGAGTCTGGGAGGTTCGGGTATGAGCAGCTCCATGTCGCCTGCGATTTTAATATCTTCAACGGATGAGAGGGCGTCAAATTTTTTGACTCTGCCGAGATTTCTTTTCAAGCGGGCTTTGGGTGAGCGTCGAATCCATTCTATTTCACGGGCGAGGAAGCGTTTGCGTTTGGCCTCTGCGATGGACAGTTTTGTTTCTCTTTCCATTTTTCCTGCCATGAAATCGGCGTATGAACCGTCATAGGAATAGAATTTGCCCTGATCAAGCTCAACTACACGATCCGCCAGACGGTCAAGAAAATAACGGTCGTGGGTAACAAAAAGACAACTGCCTCTGAAATTGTCAAGAAATTTCTCTATCCAGTGAATGACACTGACATCCAGATGGTTGGTCGGCTCATCCAGCAGGAGGAGGTCGGGGGAGGCAACGATTGCCCTGCCGAGTGCGGTTTTTCTCATCTCTCCGCCGGAAAGACCTTCACACAATCTGTCGGCATCAAGTTCAAGTTTGGAGATGATATTTTCGCTTTTGCGGATAATGTCCCATGAGTCGTGCATCGTCAGCAGATGTTCAATGCGTTCACGGTCGGCAAGTGAGGTGTGTTTATCCTCATATTTTTTCAGCATATCGAGCCAGAATGCCGCGCCGTCGGTGATATTTTCACGGATTGTGCGGTTTTTGTCGACGGCAAAATTCTGCGGCAGATAGCCGATGCGGATATTATTGGCGATGGCGATATCGCCTCTGACATTGGCAAATTCATTGGCGATTATGCGGAGCAGGGTCGATTTGCCGCAGCCGTTTCTGCCGACGAGGGCGACGTG
>JAZRBX010000237.1:0-6294 GCA_045635285.1 Victivallaceae bacterium | reverse complement strand
CGCCGTCCGATCGCCATGACGGCATTTATCATCATTCTGGTGATGATCGGTGCGTATTTTTATCCGAAACTCAGTATCGATTTGCTCCCGAATATGGAAATCCCCGTCGTTCTCGTACGCTGTGAATATCAGGGGGCAAGTCCTGCAGAAATCGAAGCGGAAATCGTCAAGCGTGTCGAAGATGCCGTATCATCTCTTGACGGTATCAAGCATGTAACAAGTCTTGCCATGGAGGATGAAGCCCGTATTCAGCTTGAATTCAATATGGGGGTCAATGTCGATGTGGCGGCAACCGATATTCGTGAAGCCTTGAACCGTATCCGCAAAGATTTACCCGACGGTGCCAGTGAACCGCTTATCCGCAAAATTGATACCAATGCGACTTCGGTCGTTCATATTTTTCTGGTCGGTGATCGTACACAGGATGATTTGTATGACTATGCCGATGATACTATTGCTGATAAATTTTCATCAGTTCCGGGTGTCGGTGAAGTCCGGGTTTACGGTGCCAATGAGATGCAGATTCATATTCTGCTCGACCGTGAAAAACTTACCTCTATGAATATCAGCGTCAATGAGATCGTCAAAAAACTTCAATCCAATAATGTCCGCCGTCCGATCGGCCGTATTCAACTTGACAGAAATGAAAAAAATGTTACATTTGACGGCGATTTTAAAGATTTTGAGGAAATCCGCTCGCTGGAAATCGGACATTTTGAAAACCGCCGTGTTTATCTGCGTGATGTCGCTGAAATCAAACTTATGAGCCGTGAGGTCAGAAGTAAATCTTATGTCGACGGCAAGCCCGCCGCCCGATTCAATATTGTCAAAAAAGGCGAGGCAAATGCTATTGAAGTTATTAAAGGCATCCGTTCCAGATTTGATCAAATGGTCAGAAACGGAGAACTTCCGAGCGGTATGGAACTGGTCTGGTTCCACGATTCAGGTGAATTTATCCAGTCCTCTGTGGATGATGCCTGGGGCAGTATCCTGACCGGTATTATTCTTACTGCGGTGCTGCTTTTCCTCTTTCTGCATGAGCCGAGATCGACTTTTATTGTCATGGTTTCCATGCCTATATCGGTGGTTGTTACCTTTGCGGTCATGCATTATATGAATTATTCGTTCAATATTATGACTTTGCTTTCTCTCGGATGTTCCGTGGGGGTGCTGGTTACAAATTCAATCGTGGTCATTGAAAACATTTTCAAACATATCGACCGCGGTGAAAATATCAAAGAGGCCGCCGAACATGGTACGGGAGAAGTTATCGCAGCTGTTTCTGCAAGTGCGTTGACCAATGTTGTCGTTTTCGTGCCGGTAATGATGATGACGACTCGTATCGGCAGTATGATGATACCTTTTGCCGGAGTCATGGTCGGGGCGACTTTGGTTTCGCTGTTTATCAGTTTTACTTTGACTCCGATTCTGTCCTGTGTTCTTTTGAAAAAGAAAAAGAATGCTGATAAAAAAGTTACTCTGCTTGATAAATTCTTCCGTCCGTGGGATGTCGGTTATGATTGGCTCTGCAATAAATTCAATAAGAGTATTGAATGGACGGCACGTCATGCCAAAGTGTTTCTGCTTTTTATTGTCGGCAGCAGTGCATTGATTTGTATTTTTATTATTCCGCAGGTTGGTCTTTCATTTCTGCCGTTCTGCGATCAGGGTGAAGTCCGTATTAAATTTGAGTTTCCGAGTAATTACAATCTTGAAACGACTGAAAAACTTGTTCAAGATGCTGCCGCACGTTTGGGGAAATATGAGTTTGTAAAAGGCATGTCCGTCAATGTCGGTAATGCTTCCGGCGGCGCAGGTCAGGTTTCCGCCGCAGTTTATCTCGGACAGATCACGATCAAAACCACCAAAAAAATGGAACGCAAAGAGACGATTTGGGAATTGCAGGAAATTTTGCGTCAGGAATTGGCATATCTTGACGGCTGCCGTGTAACTTTGACGATCCCTGCGACTTTCGGCGGCAGCGGTGCGGAGATCCGTTGTGTAATGAACGGTCAGGATTTGGAAGTCCTTGAAGAGGCTGAACGCAAACTTATGGAAAATCTGCCGTCAAAAGGTATTACCCGCGACCTTGACTCCAGCCGCCGTGAGCGTAAGCCCAATATCAATATCCGTCCCAGAAGAACCGTTTTGCAGAATCTCGGCATTTCTGCTGAAGAATTGTATCAGTATATGCTCGGTACGCTTGACGGTATTGAAGTGGGAGATTTCCGTGCCGGTTCAAGAACTTTTGACATCCGCCTCAAAAATAATAAGGAATACGGTACCAATCAGCTCTATCAGATTGCGCCCGCTCTTAAAAATGATACTCCGCTCGGCACTGAAACCCTCGCTGATATTCAGGAGGACGCCCGCCCCGTGGTAATCAATCGTTACGACAAGGTCCGTACCATGTGGCTCTATGCCAATACTGCACCCGGTATGGCTCTTGGTCCTGTTTCTGCTGAAATCGGCAGGATGGCAAGAGAAGCTCTGCCGCCGGGATACGGTGTGCGTATGAGCGGCAGTGTGGAACTTATGAATGAAACTGCCGGAGAATTTTTGCAGGTGATCATGCTTGCGGCGGTTTTGACTTATCTTCTGATTGCGGCGATCATGGAATCGTGGACAAGACCGTTTCTTATCATGTTTACTGTGCCGCTCGGTTTCCTCGGAATGTATTTGACATTGTATCTTACCGGGATGTCAATGTCCATGATGGGGCTGCTCGGCGGTGTGATGATGATCGGTATTGTTGTCAATAATGCAATTTTGATCATGGATGAATGCAAAACTCTGACCGATCATGGAATTTCCACTCACAAAGCAATGATTATGGCAACTGAATCAAAGTTCCGTCCGATCGTTATGACCAGTATCGCATCGGTTGCCGGTATGCTGCCGATGGCACTTGGTACGGGACTTGGTTCTGAATTGCGTGCAAGTTGCGGTATGGGGGTCGTCGGCGGATTGATTTTTGCATCACTGCTGACATTGTATGTGATCCCTGCGATGTATTTCACCTTTGTCAAAGACAGGGTGCAGACCGAAAATTGATTATATCTTACGCAAAATATACAATAATTATTTTCCTGTAACAGGAACAGGGCAAAATAAAACATATTGAGAGTTCAAGGAAACTTGGACTCTCTTTTTTTATCACTTCAAGCTCAAAAGTTGACATTTGCGCCTCTTTTTGTAATCCCTTTTTACGGGAGTGTTCAGAAAGGAGGTTTATATGAACATCAAAGAAATTCTCGCAGATATTCTGCCCAAAGCGGATATTTCTGATGAGAAGCGGAAGGCTTTGTCCGACTGGATCGAACAATTCGAAAAAGTCCCTGATGAGCAGGAACTTTTGAACACAGTCGAACAGCTCCGTGCTGAACGGGATTCAGCCAGAAAATCCCTTGACGACATGATTTACAAAGAACATGTCGCAAAACTTGCTGAAACTTATTCTTTCAGCGATAAAGATTATTTGGAATATTTGTGCAAACTCAACAAAATTGATTTTGCCGACAACAGCAGTTCCAAAAAGTTTATGGATCAGCTGCAGGTCGATGCTCCTAAATTCTTTAAACTCAATCTTCAAGCCGGTACAGGTGCCGCTGCCGCGGAAAATGTACCTCATCACCACCACGAGGATCATTACAGCGATATCCTCAACCTCTTAAACAATGCGCCCGAAATCATGGGCTGAAAAGAAAGGCTTTGCCATGTTATTCAGTTACTCTTTCCAGAATAAAAAACGCGATCTCTCCGACATCCTCACTACCGTTGTCAAAGATTCTCCCCGTTTCATCTCCAACTTCCGCCCCGTTGACAATGCTTCACAGCAGAAACACGAATGGCTTGAAGATCAGATCACCGGCCGTTCTGTTGCCGCACTTGTTGCCGCAGACAAAGTTATTACTCTCTCTGCTGCTGATGCTGAAAAATTGCAGAGCGGTACACTTATTACTTACAAAGATGATTCCGCTTTGTTTGTTGTCAAATCCGTTGACGGAAATTCTGCTGTCATCGAACTTGCAAGTGCCAACGGTTCTGAACTTACTGCTGAAACGATCCCTGCCGACGGCGGCGTTTTCAATATTGTTTCAACTCCTGTAAGCGAAGGTTCTGTTGTCGGCGATGAAACCGGTATTACCGGCAATTTCAACTACAACTGCACACAGATTTTCCGTAAAGACATTATTTTGAGCGGTTCTGCCATGGCGGTAAATGTTTTCGGCAATGTCGATAATCTGCTCAACCGTCAGACAAGTTTCGCACTTGATGAACTTGCCCGCGATCTCAACCGTGTCGCACTTTTCGGCCGCCGTGTTGAAGTTTCAGCCAACACCAAAGGTGAAGCAGGCGGTCTTTATTTCTTCGGCTGTAACGGCGCACCTGTCATTGATGCCGCCAAAAATACTATTGACAGTTTTATGATCAATGATGCGGCACAGGCTGTTTTGAGCGGCGGTGGTGATCCCATGCAGATCCTCTGCTCTCCCGGTCAGGCACGAGTCCTTTCTTCTGAATACCGTCAGAATATCCAGATTCTGCGTTCAGATGACCGCAGAGGTGCTTATGTCGCTCAAATTATTAATGAAATAAATGGCAGAGGCATGGTAATTATGGCAGATCCTGATATGCCTGATACTGATGCATGGGTCATTGATCCGAGCGGTTTCGGTATGGCAAGTCTGCAGGGCAGAGCGATTTGCGATGAAGATGCAACTCCGAAAGGTTTTGACGGCATCCGCCGCATGGCTCTCGGTGAACTTACCTTTGAGTTCAAAAATGCCAAACAGCGTTTGTGCCGTATCAAAAATCTGCTTTCCAGTGCAGAGGCACTTGCCGCTTTGAAGGGCTGATTTTTCTATATGAGGGAGGAAACTCCCTCTTTTTTGTATTCCTGAATTACGGGGTGCAGACCAATGTTAACCAAACTTATTACGGAGCAAATATGATTGATTATCCTTTTGTCAATGAATTGAATATTTATGTCGGTTCATTGCTGAAAAATAATGTCTGGCAGGAGCTGGATGACAATATCAGAGCAAGTCTGATTTTCCGCGGTATAAACGATATTGCATCTTATATCAAACTTGTCCGCTGTCCTCTGAATACGGCTGATAAAGAATTGCAGACTGCGGTTTTTGAGCAGACGCTTTTTATTGCAGAACAATATTTGAACAATGAAAACGGCAGAATGATTCTGGAAGAAAATATTTCCGGTTTTGCTTCCCGCCGCTATTCAAATCCCTCTGCTGACTGGATTTGTCCGAGAGCCAAAGCGTATATCGACGGCATTGCCGAAAGCAGAAAAAAAGTCCGTATTTTGAATTGATGAGGATACCATGAAGAAAATATTTTTTGAGAATGCAGAACTGTTTTTTCAGGATTTTTATATCGGGATATTGAGCGGAGAGATCGAATTTTTCGGCAGTTCAGGATATGCTGTTGTCGAAAAATTTTCAAAAAAATCATACGGTCAGGTACATTCTGCCGATATTGTCCTGCGTTTTTCTTTGAAAGAAAAATCCGTTGATTTTCAAAATCTCATACAGCAAAACGGACAATATCCGCCTGAAATCAAATATCTTTTTTCCGATTTCGGTACTTTGAAAATAAAAACTGCCGAAGGAACTTTTTTGAAAATCAAAGAGGCTTTATGGACCCGTTTCCCGCATACGGAATTTCAACTCAAACGAAATACGGAAAATACCATTCATACATTATATTTTCTCTGGGAAAGATAAATAATCATTGCAGGCTGCCGCAAATTTGAAAATCAAGCGGCGGCCTTTTTTATTTTTCCGCGGTATCGGATTTCAGATGCAGGTAATGACCTTTGGTTTCCGGCGCAAGGAACATAAGTCCGAATGCAGTAAAAACAATTACCAGCAGGACGATAAATACTGTAAGATATGCTTCCGGCGGATATTTGACAGCTTCGCCTGCAACTTTTTCAGGAGTGAAACTTTCAAGGATTTTGCCGACGACATAAGAGCCGACCGCAACAAAAAGGTAACAGCCCATATTGATAAATCCGGAGGCAGTTGTCATTACATCTCTGGAATTCAATTCCTGACAGGTCATAGCGTAAGCCATGGCAAAACCGGATGAAAAAGCATACAGCAGACAGCCGACGATCAGCAGCACGGGATTCAAATTTAAATACAATGTGGCAATGAAAAGCAGAGTCGTTCCGAGCGTTACGCTGTTGGAGATTATCATCATCGGCTTGCGGCGGTTGCCGATTATTTTGATTACCATGCCGACACCCATGATGGTGAACATGCAGAC